>JALNYD010000342.1 GCA_023230025.1 Candidatus Cloacimonadota bacterium
TTGGGGTGATAAAAAAGCCCCGACAATTGCCGGGGCATTTTAGCATATTATGCAATAAAGTCAGTTAATCGACTTATTTGCGTTTTCCATTGATGTTTTGTTCTTGCAGTCTTACTTTACGGTTTGTTCTGATATTATCCAGTTTGGTATGTGAGGCTCTGGATATGATCAGGCCATTTTCTGCAACTACTTTGAAGAACTTATTTGCTTCGGTTCCTGTATAGGTATAAGCGGGACTTGTTACGGTGGCAACTAAATCCCAAGGTTCAGCGGCATATGGATCGTCCGAGCCGTATACCTTATATGTGCCGGCACCATCAACAGCTGTCCAGCTAAGGTCCACACCAGTGCTTCCCTGAGCAAGACTGCCTTCACGCCTCCATGTGATGGAGTAGCAGCGTTCTTCTTCCTGATAGTGAGGTAGATACCTTCTGTGTTGCTCCACAGGTTTGATCATCGAATTCTCCTTTGAGGAGCAGATTGAGGACTGCAGCACTTGTGTAAAGTTTTTTTTGCAGATGGTGGTTCTTTCCCAGAGCTTGCAGTCCGATCTGAGGCTTGCCCGCCAGCGGGCAATGGAGGTGGGGACATCTTCTTCACCCCAAAGCTTCAGCTCCTTCCGCTTTGCCCCCCCCAATCCAGAACACGTGAATCCACAGCATAGAAAACCCCCGGCCGAAACCGGGGGTTTCCAAGGGATTTAGGGTAATTTATCTGGCAATGCCAGTGTTATTACGTTTTTCTACACCAAGACGTCCGGTCTTACGGGGCAGAGTGTTTACTCTGAGTTCCTGGTGGTTTGTGCTTTGACGTCCGCCAACAGCATAGACTTTATAGAACTTCTTAGCAGCGGCAAGACCAGTGTACTGGGTTCCGATTACACTAGCTTCCAGGGTATAAGTTCCATAAGGATCGTCTGAGCTATAGACATCATAGGACATTGCACCGAGCACGGGATCCCAGGTGAGGGTTCCCTGTCCGGAGATTGTAACGACGGGAGTTTCAGGAGCAAGGCCATAAGGAATGGCAAAGCCATCCAGCTCATAGGCACTGGTACCAAAGACATTCACAAGGTAGGCAGCACCGGAAGTGGTATCGACCCAGTAGAGTCCACCGAAGGAACTATAGGCGGACAGGTAGAGCATACCACTAGTTTGATCGAAGGCAGCATCCTGAGCATAGTTCAGGTCAACGCCAAAGAAGCCGACTAAGGTCAGTTCCCAGGTGGTGGGATTAATGGTCCAGAGAGCATCGTTACCAAGGTCAATACCGTAGAGAATATTGTTGGTATTGTCATAAGCTGCAGCAATCATCAAACCACCGATGTCTACGAAGTTTGTGGGAGTACCTTCCAGATTGTACCACAGGGTTCCGCCCAGAGTGGCAAGACCAGTGGTAGGATCAACAGTGTAGAGGTTTCCATTTCCAACACCGTACATCACATCATTGGTATCATTCCAAGCAATACCCATCAGGGCAACACCGGGTTCACCAATAGCGGGCAAGTATGCGCCGGTAACAGGGTTAATGTTGTAGAATTCGTCGGTCGCGAGAGTGCCATCATCATAATTCACGCCCATCCAGTTACCATTCATCCAGTCTGCACCGGATACAAAGTATGTACCGGAGTAAGGTGTGGCAAGGGGATAGAGAGTGGTGGGATCATTCAGATTGAACTGCACGAATTGATCGGTCTGGGCGTTATTGGCCAAGCCTCTGCCTTCCAGAGGAAGACAAATCAAGGCACCGGTCTTTGTGTTATTGGCTGCAACTTCATCTGTTCCCAGAGCAGATGTGATAGTGACAGTCTCTCCAGTGTATAATACGGGAGTCAGAGGAGTGAAGCTCACTTGCTGAGTTGCACCTGTACCAAGCCCAGTCACAGTAACTGTGCTGGTGTAAGTTCCGATCGTGCAGGTCACATCGAAGGTTTCGATATTGACACCGTTGTTACCCACAGTGGCCATCGGAGTGACAATCGTGTTCTCTGGAACAACTTCAGTGATCGTATCATAGCTGACAACTGCTACATCATGATCCGGAGGCATGCTGATAGCCACATCATCGACATACCAGTTGTCGTATTGGAAGTGATCGCCATCAAGTGTCCAGGCAACGTAAGTTAATGGCTCATTTCCGGCATTGGGGACAAGAGCGGAGAAATAGCCGGAGACGTTGCCGCCACCACTTACAACCGACCAGGATGTGTCATACCAGGTGGCCAGATCATGGCTGTATTGCAAGGTTGCTGTAATACCCGCACTATAATCATCAAACAAGGTGTTGAATCCTACGGCTATGTTTGATACACCATCTGTAGCTAAGGGAGGTGAGATCAGGCGGGTAGTGCCAACAAAGGAAGTCCAGGTAGCTGTCATTTCGTTGGCTGCGCCACCGGCGTTTGCCGAGGCAGTGGGAGCCCAAACCTGGGTGCCTTCATTCTGAGTCCAGTTCATCGGCCACACAGGAGTGGCATCAGTGCCGAAATCCTGGCTGTGAGGCAGGGCCACAGTGGGATCAGCTTCAATCTGGAAGCTGAAGGGAACTTCTACGATAGCATCTCCATCATCGTTGATGGCCTGCACAGTCCAGTACCAGCGATCAAGATAATCGAAGGTGATAGCCGGGCTTGGTCCTTCAGCGAAGGTGGTGGGGTTCAATGTAGTAGCCGTGGTTTCAAAGTAAACATCTTCGAAGATGCTTGCTTCATCCTGAGACATATAAACGGCATAATATGTGGCAAAACCACCCGTAGCGGCAGGAGTCCAGCTAAGGTTAAAGCCGGTTTTGGGAAGCCCGGTAGCGCCATCGGCAGGAGAAGCCAATGTCGGAGCTTCGGGAGGGCCGGTGGGGAGCGGAGTAGCTGTAAGGCTGATGTCATCAATATTGATAGGGGGTTGAGTTCCCCTGGAGCTGTCATTCTTCCAGGAGAATACCAGGCGTTTCACGCTTCCGGACAGGGTGCCAGGCAGAGTGATATTTGCTTGAGTCCAATCAGCTTGCACGTTGTAATTAGATAAACCGAACTGACCGA
>JALNYD010000344.1 GCA_023230025.1 Candidatus Cloacimonadota bacterium
ATAGCGGGTGAATGCTTTGACTTGGCTTCCAAAAACCTCTTCGATGAGCGTATTCCATGCTTGGTCAGAACCTACCAGTATCAGGTAGGCATGCCCCCTCATATCTGCAAACTCCCTGAGCAGCATTTCTGAGGGTTGTCCTCCCAGACGGGCGAAGTCCCCAACCACGGCAATGGCGCTGATGGGCTCTTCATGATCATCGACGTATATCTCTCCCATGATTCCCTGCAAGCATGAAAAGAGCATGGTATCATGCTGTCCGGTAAAAAGAAGGGAGGCTTTCGCTGGATTGTTGAGTATATGCATACCATAGAAGATACCATGAAAAGCTGGATTGTGGAAAATACAACATGTGTGAACACTATACAAAACCCAGAATGAGAATCTAGGCAGGATGATTCTTGCACCGGTGCCCTATCGAACAAATATTCAGTCAGGGCTTCAATCGGCAAGTTTATTTGCAGTCTTTTCCATTCCCCTACAGATTGCCCTGCCCTTGGGATTATGCAACCATACAGGGTCATAGGTAAAGGACTGTACCAAGGAAGGTGCTTGTTCCCAGGTTCCTACAAATAGACCATTCATGTAGACAAAAAGTTTTTTATCCATAGCTTGTCACCAATCAAACGCTGAAGAAGAATCTTCAATTTTTTCAACAAGTCCAAGGGTGTAGTTATAGGCTCCTAGAAGTGTCATGAGACTGTCAAGCGTACTTCTGGGCGATCCTGCTTCCAAAGCTGAGATGGTTTTGGGAAGCATTCCTACTTTTTCGGCTACTTGCTTTTGGGTCATTCCTGATTTTTTTCGAATTCCTTTCAAGACTGGTCCCAGTTGTTGTACGAGGTTTATCGTATAGTTCATATCCCCTCCAAGGTATATGTGAACAATATACCCTCCAAGGTATTTATCATCAATATCCCCTCAAGGGTATATATAATGAATATACCTTACAGGAAAAAAGCTATTGGATATCCATCCGATACTGGTGGTGCTGAATATGAAAATCATGGTGGTAAAGCGTGTGGGTATTCATATCTGCTGACACAAAAACCAAATCCAAAACGCTTATAATGCAACAACGATTTTACCATGTATACATTCCATTACTCATGGGGCTTCTTTCTATCTTTACCCTTCTTAGGACAGTCTACTTCCAGGACACTTGTCCCAGCTCTTCGGAGCCCAAGAGGAAATCGGGAATGTAGATTTGCCGGATTCCTTCGTAATCATTGTAGGGCAGCCTATCCATCGACAGGATGTACTTCGGATAGTTGTCATTCACAGCAGTCAAGCTACGTATCTCCCGCTCCTTGGTCGACTCTTCCAACATGGATGCACAAACTTGGATATAGCATTTTTCGTCCTGTCTTTTTGTGATGAAATCTATCTCGAAATCTTGGTACTTCCCTGTCGAGACCTCGTACCCTCTTCGTATCAATTCCAGATACACCACATTTTCCAAGGAGGAACCATAATCCTTAAGCATGGGACCAACCAGTGCATTGCGGAGCCCTAGATCGACGATATAGAACTTATGGTTGGTTTTCATGAGGTTCTTACCCTTGATATCGTACCGCCCTGCCCTGTAGAAAATGAAAGCCTCCTCAAGTAAACCAAGATAGTTGTCTATGGTATCGAGGGTGACCTTCCTGCCCGTACTGGTCAGGTAATGGGCAATTTTCGAAGCCGTAAGCTGCTGGCCAATATTCGAAGCCAAGAAAGCAATCACTTTGCGAAGCATATCGATATCCCGAATCTGAGCAAACGTTGCGATGTCCTTCACGATGATGGTATTCACCACCCCATCCAGATATTCATTCACAATGTTTGCATTGGAAGGCAGGTCCAGAAGACCTGGCAAGCCTCCTCTTCTCATATACTGATTCAAGGCTTCCACAGGATCGGACATGCCATAGGCATTCATGAACTCCTTGAAGGAAAACGGCATCATCTTTATTTCAACATATCGACCCGACAACCGTGTAGCAAGCTGCCCAGACAGAAGCTTCGCATTGGATCCGGTTATATATACATCATTGCTGCGTTTCAGCCGCAACGAGTTCACTGCATCTTCCCACTCTTCAACCATCTGGATTTCATCGAGCAATATGTATGTCTTTCCAGTTTTGGAAACCCGCTCGGTTACCCATGTATGCAATCCTGCTGCAGTTCGGATTGGACGAAAATCAAATTCCTCGAAGTTGATGTGAATGATTGAAGACGAGGCAACGCCCTGGTTTTGCAGATACTCATGGAACAAATCCATCAGGCCCGATTTTCCCGAACGCCTCACACCGGTGATAATTTTGACCAACTGGGGAGTATCCTTGTACATGGAGATATGTTCTAGATGGACCTGTCTTTCTACCATAATTCAATTATAATCGATTTTTTTTATACATCAAGAGCAAAATTCGATTATAGTCGATTCTTATGTATATTTTTTACAATGATATTGTTACGCTATAGTTTACATTTTTAGAAGTGATGGCGCACGCTTTGGAGACACTTTCTCCTCGACTGCCACTGTAATAAGGTACTGCCTCCCCTGTATCTTCCCGGGGAGGCCGAAGAATCAACATAAGTACGTTACACTCAGAATGCAATCTCCTGATCCAAGGCCTCAAGCTCTTCTGTTTGTTCCGTCTTGCTCGCATTATTTGGATCCGGCTTGAACTCCACATGTTCGGCCACCACAAGGATTCTTTCCTTGTTGCCACCCTCTTTGTCGGTCCAGCGCTCTTGCCTCAATCTGCCTACAACACGGACACCCCTACCCTTTTGCAGATAATTCAGGCAACTTTCCGCTAAACCTCCCCAAACCTGAATGGCAATGAACATGACCTCCTCAACCGTCTCAGCTTTGGCATTCTTGAAATACCGGTTCACTGCAAGGGAAAACCTTGCCATGATACTTCCATTTTCCCCTACAAGCACCTTTTCAGGATCACGGACCAAATTACCCTCAATGACAACTTGCCCTTGATACAAGATTACTCTATGCAAGTATTTGCTTTGTAAACACTTATT
>JALNYD010000343.1 GCA_023230025.1 Candidatus Cloacimonadota bacterium
TCCAGCTACGATGGCGCTAAAGACTTCCTGTTTCAAGAGCTTGATAATGTGAGTGGAACTGTAAAGTGTATTTACACTGGGCAGGTCTATAACATCAGTTCCAGCTACAACGGGTCATCAAACCCCAATACCGAGCACACCTATGCTCAAAGCTGGTTCAGCAGTAGCGAAAGCAGCCGCAAAAAAGCCGATCTGCATCACCTGTTCATCACAACCATGCAGGTAAACTCCTCCCGCGGTAACCTGCCCTTCAACAATGTGGCAAGCACCGCCGCTTCCACGGTTTACTACAGCGATACCCCCTGGCAGAGCTATCGGGGGAATGATAACTGGGGCCATACTGTGTTTGAGCCGGCGGATCAATCCAAGGGAAACGTAGCCCGAGCTCTGCTCTATTTTTATACGCGCTACAATGATGGGCTCAATCAGGGCGGTGTAAACATGATTCCTACCCTGCGTACCTGGCATCAGGCTGATCCCCCCGATAATGCAGAGATTGCCCGCAATCAGGACGTTTTTGAGTTTCAAACCAATCGCAACCCCTATGTGGATCATCCGGAATATGTGGAACGCATCTGGGGTCCTGTCAGCAACGATGACTGGGTGCAAAACAGCAGCCCCGATCTGCGGATTGACAACATCTATCCCAACCCCTTCCGCGAAAGCCTGCAGGTGATCGTTGACCGCAAAGCTTCCAGAACCATTAGCGTGGATGTATATAACATCCGCGGTGCCAGAGTTTATGGCGAAAGCCTGGATGCCACTGATAATCGCTTTGATTGGAACGGACGGGATTTTGAAGGGCGTCAACTGGGACAGGGGATCTATTTTATCCGATTGAGCGATGGAGAAAGCAGCGTTAGCGCTAAAGCTCTGTTGCTGAAGTAGCCCTTATTCCATCCCAAGCCCAATCCTGACTCATGCCACTGGAGTCAGGATTGCAGACGTCTCGTCTGCAAAAGCAACGCAGATGCTTTCTTTTCCCGGCCTGCGGCCTCGTTCGATATGAGACGTGCCGAATCCTATGGCCCTTGCTGGGATACCGTATGCTAGGTTTCCTGGCGATGTGGAACAAAACTTGCTTCTTATTAACATAGATTGCAATATCTTATCCGTCAAAGGAGAAAGTCATGAAGAAGCTTGTATTCCCGCTTTTCTTACTATTTATACTTGGTCTTACGGCCAATCCCATCGACCCTACTTATATTAGGCAGATTTGGTTCAATGAAAATAGTGAACTAATCGTCCAGTTTGGCCCCCACGCATCATATCTGGCCTCTTCCGAGGACGGAGTAACATTCAGTGACGGCACAAATAGCGAAGTATTCATCCTTACAGAAACAAATCATGAGAATTATCCGCTGGAGTACAACCTCGCTGAAATCGCACCCCATCTTACATTCGATCCCGAAAACGGCTATTTCAGTATGAGCCAGGATTACGTGTTGGAAGAACTGCATTGGGGCAATAACCCCTACATTTGTGACGTAACCCCTTTGATAGGCAGCCAGACCTACTATCAGTATCTGGAATTGGACATTGATGAATGGGGATATACAATCATTTACAAACATTGGGCGAAGAGCAACTGTGCGGACGACGTGCAGGATACTGGGTGTGAAACCGGAAGCTATCTGAACATATCGCTCAGGAATCTGCAAAATGAGCCTTTAAGCGGTTTTCCCATGTACTTTGATAATCTGAACTGGCCCTATGCCTACTCTGATGAAGAAGGTATGATCAATTGCTGGATCAGATCCCGCCGTACAGTCCTCAATATTTATGCCCCAGGAGGCAGCGAATCGCTTTACAGCAAAATGTTTATGGCCGAACCGAGTGAAATATATGACTATGATGCTATTATTGATTACACCGGAATTGACGATCCCACCGTCCCTGTTGCTGCGTGGCAGCTAAGCTTGAAACCTTCCGTGATCCATGCCGGCAAAACCTTGCAAGTTGATTGTTCTGATGGCTTTGGCGGCTCGGCCACGCTAAAGCTTTACGATATCAAGGGGCGGCAACTGGATCAGTATCAATACACGGGAGCCATGCAAGTCCCCACCCAAAAGCTTCCAGCAGGGATCTACTTCCTGCGTCTGCAAAATGGTAGCAACATCCTGGACACACAGCGCTTTATTGTGCTTAAATGAACCTCAGAACACTCTTGACCATTCTGTTTCTACTCGCTTTTGCTGCGCTGAGTGGAGGTGTGCGGCCAAACTTTGAAACTGAGCAACTGGTCTTTACACTCAGTGACAGCCTGTTGGTCTTTGAGGGAGTATTTGGTTTCTCCAATCTCAGTAACGAAGAGATTCGCCAGAGCATCTTTTTCCCGATCCCTTTTAATGATACTCAAATGATCCACGAGAAGGCATCGGTAACATGGGAAAATAGTGGGGAAGCTTTGATGACAAAGAGTATTGATCCCGGATTGTGGTTTGGTCTTGATCTCCCCGCCCGCAGCATGAAGCTGGTGCGCATTTCATATCAACAAAAGCTAAAAGCCAGACGTGCCCAATATGTGCTGCTCACGGCTCTGGATTGGCCGACTCCTCTGGCCTATGCCAGCTATGAAGTGATCCTGCCTCCAGGCAGCACCATTACCCGCCATCCCTTTGCGATAGGGGATATGAAGGTGACAGAACAAGGCTCCTGCTTCTGGGAATATTATGACTTTCGTCCTCAGGAAGACTTTCTGATCGAGTGGGAATAATCAATCACGACGTTGTGAGAGGTTTGATTTAGGACGGGACAATCCTCATTAATTACCGTCACGATGCGGTTACCTTGCCGTTACTTTTGTAACCACAAGGTAACCGCATCGTGACGGTAACCAATGGGGAAGCCGTATCGTAGCTTTCCGAAGCTACGTGCTCATATCGCAAGCTTTCCGAAGCTACGTGCTCGTATCGCAGCTTTCCGAAGCTACCTGCTCGTATCGCAGCTTTCCGAAGCTACCTGCTCGTATCGTAGCTTTCCGAAGCTACGTGCTGTGACGTCAGGCAATCTCCGGGAGGGGGCTGAACT
>JALNYD010000345.1 GCA_023230025.1 Candidatus Cloacimonadota bacterium
TACAAGGATCGCTCTGGCAACCCAGTGAAGTTGATCGATGAAATCCGCTTTCATAAAACACATCTGGATGCCAAAGCGGATAAAGATTCGCTTTATCTGACCTATCGGATCAAGATCAGTAATATTGATACAAGTATCAAGGGAGATTCCCCCCTCCTCTCGATGGAGTTCTATTACCAACAGGGAGATAAAAATACTTTTGGTAAAAAACAAGCGGTAACTCTCAGTGGCGCAAAACAGCAAAGCCAGGTTCATTTTACCTATGCAGATTACCTCAAGCTGGATAGCCCCACCGATTTCTTTGATATCCACCTGAATATCAGTTACAACGATCTGCGGGCCAGTGGATTGATGACCGATGATCTGGACAACAATCCCGATACTTCGCCACATTGGTGGTGGTATGTGCTCAGGCATTTTGCCCCGGGAATGTATTGGCATGGGAACTGCGATATCAGCCTGGATTATATTGATTTTGAAGATCAATTGTATCGAAATCTGAGAACCAACACTGCTGCTTACAAAGCTGGCATCAATTCCCGTATCCGGGAACACCTCAGTCTGCCCAATGGCCGGATTATCGCGCATATGTACAGCATGGACGAACCATTTCAAACTCAGCTCGATTCATTCCGTAAAATGCAGGATTTGATCGATTCCAACAATCCCAGTCTTTTATCGGCTTCCTATGATGTGGATCATCGGCAGTTTTCCCAAGGAGGAAAGAACAATTATTGGGAGTTCCAGGCTCTAACCCGGGCTCTGGCACAGCCTCGCGACATTATGCCTGATGTATATCCCATCCAGCCTGATATGAGCTATGAACCCTATGCCAAAGAGTTCTTTTTGCAGAACGTGCTGGATCATAAACTGATCAAATACTATCGAGAATCCAAAGAGTATAGTATGGATAATGGCAGCTTCTATCCCATCGTGCAAACCTTTGGCTATTGGAATGGTGAGCGCTGGTATTCCTGGATCGTACCTCCCGCCGCTACCCAAAAAGCCCTGCTAATGTTACCCTTCTGCTATGGTGCAGACGGGATGTATCACTATCAGCTGCAGGGAGCCGTGAGTTCCAAGAATAAATCCGGATACTATGGCCCTCTGGTGGGGATCGATTCCCAATCAATCGAGCGAGTGCCATATATCTATGAAGTATTAAAAGAAGTCAATCCAAGGATCAAGAAGATCGGGATCGAATTACAGAATTGGCAATGGCAGGGGGCAACTACTGTGATGGTCTCGAAGAATTATCCCAAGCTCAATGTCAAGCCGGTAGCAGTAAGCAAGCTCAGAGTACAAAAACCCTGCAATGGCATCTATGAAGGCTATATTGAAGCTGGTTTTTATAACAACAGCAAAGGGGAAACCGCTATCTTTGCCGTGAACCGGAGAAGCAACTACTTCGTTTGGAGTCTGAAGCACCGTAACCCCAATATCACGTCTCCGGAGCTCTATGAAAGTGCCTACCGGGAGTTTGAACCGCAGACTCTGATTCTGTATCTGGATAAAGCACATCGCAATGCCAAAATCATTGATTTTGAATCCAACAAGACCTATCAGGCAGTAAATGGCAAAGTGAAAATTGAACTGGCAGCAGGAGAAGGTAAGCTACTCAAAATAGTGAGATAAAACCCATAATACATATTCAGGCCTGAGCTTTCACAAAGATCACGAGAGTTCAGGCCTCTATGCTTCCTTCCTCCTGGGTTCACCACGGCTTCAGCACTATATCAGGCCATAATTCCCCCATGCCAAGCGAGGATTATGGGGTGATATAGTGCTGAACCAGGGGTGAAGTGTCGGGTGTGGAAGCGTCATCCTGACGCTGGATGATGCTTGGAGCTTTAGGCATCACATCTCTTTAACTCATTTACTCTGTGTAAGATAAAACATGTTGCACTCATGATATTGAACTAATAAAGACCGTTGCACACGGCTGCAGAGCTTGTGTGACATGGCGTTTTGAGTCCCGTTGTGTAACATGGCGTTTTGAGTCCCGTCAGGGACGTCAGTTCAGATAGAAACGTGCGCCGTACAGTCATCTTAGTCCCATCGGGACGTCAGTTCAGATAGAAACGTGCGCCGCACAGTCATCTTAGTCCCATCGGGACGGCAGTTTAGATATAGCTAATCAGAAGATAGACATGGATATAATTATCTAAACTGTCGTCCCTCAGGACTCAGATCAGCGTTTTATCCCCCGTCTATCTAAACTAGGGTCCCGGGACTCATGCGGTGAAGGGATTGCCTTTTTCTATCTGAACTGTCGTCTCGCTGGGACTTTTGCGGTGAAGGGATTGCCTTTTTCTATCTGAACTGTCGTCCCGATGGGACTTTTGCGGTGAAGGGATTGCCTTTTTCTATCTGAACTGCCGTCCCGCTGGGACTTTTGCGGTGAAGGGATTGCCTTTTTCTATCTGAACTGTCGTCCCGCTGGGACTTTTGCGGTGAAGGGATTACCTTTCTCTATCTGAACTGCCGTCCCGACTAGAGGGACAATACTACGGTTTTTAGTCATCGCACTAGCTCTGCAGTTAGTGACACTGATTATTCAACAGTCTTTAATACAGTTTCCACTTTGAAATGACATAATCTTGCCGGGGCATGGGGCAGAGCTCCACACAATATTGGGTGGTGGGCTGGATTATGTCATTTCAAGCTACACGATATAACTCAGAAAGCAAGAGTAAAAGTAGCCCAAAAAGCAATGTAGTAGTTGGTTGATGGTTTGTTAGAACCAAAAAAGCCGGCTCGAAGGCCGGCTTATCAAGACTGAGTTAAAGCAGATGTTACATCTCGATCAGTTGTGCTGTTACATACTCAATGGCATTGAGCTGGTTCAGCATTTCCGAAAGGATCTTAACTTCTCCTTCCACTTCAAGGACTACCAGGCCATCATTGGCGCAGAATTCCTTGGAAACTTCATGCAGACCCAGGCGCACTTTGATGTTGCAGCCGTATTCTGTGAGGATTCCCTGAACTCTGGTAGCCTCGCTGGCACGGTGATCGATCTTGATT
>JALNYD010000043.1 GCA_023230025.1 Candidatus Cloacimonadota bacterium
TTAGGCAGCTCCATAGCGGAAGCTATTGTGGCTGGTGGTCTGAAGGCCAAGCTGGTCAAAATCGGAGTGGAAGCCTATCCCCGCTCGGGTGATAGTGAAGTGTTGTTTACGGCTTTGGGGATGAATAGCGCAGCCTTGTGTGAGCGTTTCCGGAAGGACATATAGATTTTTTTTGACAGAAAGCCGCTTTGTGCAGATTGGAGATAAGGAGATAAGTATGAAAACCTTGATAATGGTATGTATGCTTTTAGTAGTCAGCACTTGGGTCTTTGCCGAATCCGTTTCGGGAGTCACGAATCATATTGATGTTTTGAGTGCAACTGATTTTGGATACTGTGTCAACGGCATGTATCAAGACGCGATGCGGGTCACCTCAATCAACAAAATTGCCCTGAACCTCAAATGGTTCGGTATTGCTGGTGATTATCGATACAATTGGTCTCGCTTTGATGACTATATCATTGCTGATGATTATGACGAGTCCAGCTATGGTGTGGGAGCAGGATTGCCCCATCCGGATATCTTCAGACTCTTTGGCAGCTATCACATTCTCAGATACGCCAATCCCTGGTTAGATGAGACCTCAGATGCAAGCTGGATGGAGTTTGAGATGGCTAAAAGGATCCATAGCGAAAATATGTTCTCAGAGTTAAGTGCCCGTTATCGACTATATGATTTCTCCGTGCCCTACGAAAATTACCCAAACCTGTTACCCAATCCCCTGCTCGTGCCAGCACTCCTGGATCAAACTCCCGATAAGGATATTGAGATCAAGGCTTCTGTAAGCAGTGTTACTGAAACCTGGCAGGAACCGGTGAGCGGATGTGGTATAGCATTGGAAGAATATCCCTTGCATATGATTAACGATGTAGCCCTGGCATTCATTGTGGAGTTCCGCTATACCGAAGCCAGGGATGATGCAGAAGTTATGCAGTTTCAAGCCAAGCTGCCGATGAACCTGAGCCAGTATTTTGGGCTTGATCTGGCTTATACATTTACCAAGACGGACCTGGATGATGTCCTGAGTAAATCAAACCAGGCAAGCGTGCAATTACGTCCTGTATTTATTGCATCTGATGCATTTCGGCTTAGTGGCTTATGCGGGTTTGAGATGAATAATACCAAGGACGAGCAAAAGCTAGACCCAACACAATACTTCTTGAACTATGGCGCTATCGCCTCCCTGCAGATCAAGAATCATGTATCGCTCTATGCTCGTTATCTAAGTAAGAATTGGTGGGATCTGAAGAACGACGCCTCTAGCGTTGATGAATGGCATAGCCTGGTCAATGCTGGTCTGGTGTTGAGATTTTAACATATTAGGCAGTTAGATTATCTCATTCTACCTGCTGCTCAGGGTAAGTCCAATCCATCAGCTTCCGGTAAGCAAGAGTATTCTATAATAGAAAAGGCTGGATTGGGCAGATAAAGGATTGACAAAAATAGCCCTCTTCTGATTAATGCTCAGATGGGGTTTTCCCCCACCCGGGAGTATGAATGATGAACATAATAAACCAGAAGACAGGATGGATAGAAGTTATTTGTGGCTCTATGTTTAGCGGAAAGACTGAGGAATTGATTCGAAGGATTCGCCGGGCTGAATATGCCAAGCAAAAAGTTTTGGTATTCAAGCCAGTGATAGATAATCGCTACGATGCAAACAACATCGTTTCGCATTCCCAGATGCAGGCTCCATCAATCCCAATCAATCAACCTTCGGAGATCTATGCAAACTTGCAGGACGATACTCAGATCGTAGCAATAGATGAAGCGCAGTTCTTTGATGAATCAATTGTAGGTATATGCAACGACCTTGCCGATCAAGGTTACCGGGTCATCGTGGCTGGATTGGATCAGGACTATCGGGGAGAACCATTTGGCAGCATGCCCCAGCTCCTCGCAATAGCTGAATATGTAACCAAAAACCTGGCAATCTGCATGAAATGCGGAAACCCCGCAAACCGCACCCAGCGTACGATTCACAAGGGAGAACAGATCCTGGTTGGATCCATTGAGGCCTATGAAGCCCGTTGCCGCAATTGTCATGAGGTGCTGGATTAAATGTATTCTCCAAGTTACCTTGTGATTAAAACTCTGATCAACGCGATCTCGATCTACAACGTCCTGATATTTGTCAGAGTGATATTTAGCTGGATTATTCAGGATCACAGTAATCCCCTGTATCGCTTTCTGTACGGCATCACGGAACCCGTTCTGGCTCCTTTGCGCAGAGTAATTCCCACGAACACACTTGATTTTTCCCCAATAGTGGCGTATTTTCTCTTGCGTATCCTTGCCATGATCCTGCAAAGTTTACTTTAATGAAGGAGGAATAGAGCATGCCCTTATTCCCTTTAGATATACGACACCAGGAGTTTTCCAGCCAAATGTTTGGCTACAACAAGAAAGAGGTGAAAGCCTTTTTGGAGCAAGTTGCAGGAGATTTGGATGACCTGTTGAACAAGCAGGAGCGTGAACTTGCCCGTAGGGAACAGATGCAGTACGAAGTGAAACAAGAAGCCATTACCGCTTCCTCTGCTGTGGAAGACCTCAAGCGTAGGGAAGAACTGATCAGTCGCACGCTGGTTTTTGCTGAAAAAACCAAAGCTGATATAATCGGAAATGCTCGTAAGGAAGCTGAAAACATTATTCATGAAGCTGAGCTAAAAGCCAAACGCGCTATCAATGAAGCCAAACAGCATCTAAGCTTGTTGGAACATCAGTATTTGGCCATGAAAGAGCAGAAAAGGCAGTTTCTGATGCAGTTCAAAGTGGAGCTTCAAAGTTTCCAGGATCGCATCAGCAAAGACCCCCTGCTGAGCAAGGATACCGAAATGCTAATGGACGGTGAATTCAAACAGATCAAGGAAGAGATCGTCCAAAAACCAGATTCGGGGGCTTGATGATGGACTATCGGAACACTGCTGGCTGGTTGAGCAATCGCTTACCTCAGAAACCCGAATCGGCGATTATTCTGGGTACCGGACTCAGCGATATGGCCGAAGCATTTCCCCTGATAATGACGATCCCTTATACCGATATTCCTGGCTTTGTGAACAGCACAGCCCCATCTCACAAGGGGAATCTGATTCTGGCAGAAATGGCGGGCAAAGCAGTCTTGTTCCTGCAAGGGCGTTTTCATTTTTATGAGGGGCATAGCATGGAGCAGGTTGTTTTCCCTACCCGCGTTCTTGCTGCTATGGGAGTCAAGAACCTGATAGTAACAAATGCTGCAGGCAGCCTGCGAAAGGAATTACCCCCAGGAAGCATTGTGCAATTGATAGACCACATCAATTTCATGGGCAGAAATCCGTTGGTTGGGCATAACGATGAGGATTTGGGGGAACGTTTTCCATCCTTGAATCAACTCTATGATCCTCAACATCGTGAGCTCTGTGATCAGATTGCTCTCAGGCATGGGATCAATACCTTCAAAGGCGTGTATCTGGCTGTAAGTGGCCCCAGCTTGGAAACCAAAGCAGAGTGTGCTGCTTTTGCCATGTGGGGAGCAGATTTGGTGGGGATGTCCACAGTTCCGGAAGTGATTGCCGCCCGTCATGCCGGATTAAGAGTTTTGGCTTATTCGATCGTGACTAATTATAGCAATCTATTTCACGAAGAAGCCCACTCTCAGGATGAGATCAGGCATCATGCAGCTATCGCTGGGAAGCAATTGCAGACTATCCTTAGCGATTTCATTGCTTTGCAGGATTAGTTTTTTGTTGACACAGGATGCCCCTTGGAATTGAATGATAAACCTAAGAATATGAGTGTCCAAATGAGGAGAATAATATGGCTATCAAGAAGCTATCGGCCGAAAGGTTGAAATACTTTGAAGAGCTCATCCGCACAGAGCTAACGGAGAGTATGGCCTATATTGAGAATATCAATAAAGAGCAAAGCGTGGGAGCACGCGAAAGCAGTGGAGATCTATCTTCGTATGCTTACCATCAGGCAGATCAGGGATCTGATACCAATCTTATGGAGCATACGGTGATGATGATGGAAAGCGAACGTGAAAAAATCCGTCTGCTCAACGATGCCATGCGCAGGATCCAGGATGGTACTTTCGGGATTTGCGAGATGTGTGGCGATTTGATTCCTGATAAACGCCTGGAGATACTTCCCTATGCTACTCTTTGCATCGATTGCAAAGGGAAAATGGAAGAGAAAAAGCGCAAGCAAAGGCGTTAGGATTCGATATGTCCAAACTTAGCAAAGCTCCGGCTTTCCTGATTATGATGGTGATACTGGTAGCGGATCAGCTTACCAAGCTATTAGTACGGATACACATGGAAATGTATCACAGCATCCCGATTCTGGAAAAGATCTTTGGCGACACTTTTATGCTTACTCATGTGAACAACACGGGGGCTTCTTTTAGCATAGGCTTTTCCAACGATCTGACCAATAGAGTGTTTTTCAGTGCCACCACTTTGCTGGCTTTGGTATTCATTGTTTATCTTCTGTGGCAAAGTACTCACCGGATCCAGATCATAGCTTTTGGCTTAATCATGGGTGGAGCATTGGGAAACCTGATTGACAGGATTCTGCTTGGGGGAGTCACTGATTTTATCAACGTGGATTTTCCAGATTTCATCATGCATCGCTTTCCCATATTCAATATCGCTGATAGCTCCATCTTTATTGCGGTTTGTTTTTTGATCATAGATATGTTTTTTGTCAAGGATGCTCCCAGTGCATCAACTGGCATTGAGGAGCAAGAGTTTTCCCCGATTCAGACCAAGGAGATATAAATGAAAGGTATCATTTTAACCATTCTGGCCCTTAGCTTATCGATTGGACTAATGGCGCAGTATAGCTGTAAAGAAGTTCAGTATACCGATAATCCCAATGGAGATTCGCCCTATAAGGACCAAATTATAAGCGTGCAGGGTATCGTGACTGCGATCAACCGTGGCACTGGGTTCTATATTGGCGATGCCGATGGGGGCCCCTGGAGCGGACTTTACGTTTTTCACGGCAACACCAGTAATTTGGTTGAATTAGGAGACATGGTGCTTCTCACCGGCTTACTCGTAGAGTATTACAACCTCACTGAGCTTAGTCAGGTATCATCTGCAACCATTCTCAGCAGCAACAACCCCATTCCCATCACCCTGCTTTCAACTGCTGATATGCCAAATACAGGCACGGCCGGTGAAGCCTACGAGGGTGTGTTTGTGCGGTTCGAAAACGTTCAGATAAAGAGCACCATCGACAGTTATGGCCAGTTCAAGATTGCCGATTCCAGTGGCGTACAGTCCATGGTTGATGACGTTCTCTATGCCCCGCCTGCCAGCCAGATCGTTGTTAACCAATGGTGGTATGTGATTCAAGGCGTTGGTGATTTTCACAGTGTTGCCAAATACAAAATCCTGCCCCGCAGTGCGGAAGATATGATTCGGGTGGATGATATTTCCAACTCCTCAATTCGTATTCAAAGCATCAGCAATGCTGCTTTAAACGAAATCAGCACCGTGAATGTCACCACTACCAAGCTCAATCCGGAATGGGGCGTGAGAGAATACACCATGACCGTTAGAATAGATCCAGCCGTGGTGATTTATCAGGGTTATGAAATCGATGGCACCCTCACCATGTCCAATCCCACGGTTACAATATCTCCTGCAGGTGACGAGATAGTGTTCAAATATGCAGTGCAGGAAAGCATTACTACCCCAGTAGAAACCCCTTTGCTGAAACTCAAGTTTGAACCTCTGAACTACGGTGATATCGTCATTGATCTGTATGAGTTCAAATATGATGATGTGTCCATAACTTCCCTGATTGATGGCCGTCTGCAGGTGAAAATCTCAAAGAAGGTTGCTCATTTGAACATCAGCACTGATACCAGCGGCAAGAACATCTTTGATCCCACCATGAACGAGAAGATCAATCTGGAATATGGCACGCAAACTGGATTTCTGGCCCGTGCCTTGATCCGTATTTATGACGCTCAGGGACGCCTTGTGGCTACTCCTGTGCACCAGAATATTGCCAGTTCCACCGGAATCGAGAGCTATGCCTGGAATGGTCGTGACAGCAATATGAAACCCTTGGTTCCTGGACTATATTACTGTCATCTGGAGATTAGCGACAGAGAAACCAGTAAAAGATATGAATCCGTGCAACCAATCGTGATCAAATCACGCTTGAAATGAGGGAGAACAACATGAAGAAATTAATTCTACTAAGCATTATCCTGACTGCATTCGCAATGCTATCTGCAGTTTTTGATGACTATCAACCCTCTGCCCGGGCACGCGCAATGGGTGGTGCCTTCACAAGCGTGGCGAACGATGTCAACAGCATCTTTTTTAATCCTGCTGGGATAGCAGACACCGGTTATGAAGCCAAGATCGGCTTTGCCAACCTCAATGGAGAAGCCTTCAGTGAATATAAGACCCTGGCTGCAGGGGCAAAGCTGCCCAAATATTTCGGTACTCTTGGTATTGGAATACGGATGCTGGATGTGGAGTTTGAAGGAAGCACTCTCAGCAGTGAGCAGATATATAGCTTATCTCATGGCATCACTCTGCAGAAAGACATTCACTCCACAATCAATCTGGGCTATAGCCTGAATTATTACAATCTGGCTTTTGAGGATGATGATAGCGATGATGCGATTGGGGTTGATCTTGGTGTGACAGCTCTTTTGCATACCAGAACAAAACTGGGTTTTGCAGTCACGAATCTCAACAAAGCCAAGATGGGTTTTGAGAACCAGATTGATATTCCCAGCAGACTTGCCCTTGGGATATCGTATATTCCATATGACAGAGTAACCACTACGATCGAAGTCAAGAAGGATTTTGCCCAGGAAACAGAGTTTATGGGTGGTGTGGAAGCTCAGCTCTTTGATCCGCTGGCAATTCGCTTTGGGGTGCACCAAAACCCAGCCACATACTCTGCAGGTGCCACTTTTGTCCTGGAAGGTGTCAGCTTGGACTATGCTTTCACCATGCACTCTGTACTCGCTCCCACACACTACCTGAATCTTGGTTACCGGTATTAGGGGAGAAGTCATGGCAGCAAACGGTTTTAGACGTTTTATCCCAGCCTATATTCCCCTGGCTCTTGAGCTGTTCCGGCATTTTCGCCGGGACGTGAATCACAATGGAAACATCCGTAAATCCGATAAATCTGCCGAGAAGATGGCAACCATGGAACATATGTTGGTACGCTTGGAGAAGAAGATTCAGGTGAACCGTGAAACCTACGAAAAGATAGCGAACAAGATTCTGATCTGGTGTGCGATAAATTCGATTCTCCTGATCAGCATAGCTGTCAAGATCTTCTTCTATTAGAGCTCGTACCAAACTAATATATAAATGGGCGGTCAGTTGTTGACCGCCCATTTTGATAGAGGGGGAAAGCTTGCAATATGAATATTGCCAGGTGTCCCCACAGGGAATCGAATCCTCAATGGCTATTGTTCATAAGCCGAGGAAGCTTCCCTGTTTTTCTGTAGTTTTTCACATATGTATTCAGGGCACTTGCTACAATCGCTGAGGCCTTTGGCAAGAGCACAAGGTTTAACCTCGCAAAGATCGCGGCAATAGATGCCCAATCTCCCTCCACTCAGGCAGCCATCACAATTGATATCAGCCAAACTGAAGGGATAGCCAAAGAGACGTGTCCATTTATCGGCAATTTCCTTTCTTTGAGTATCGTCATCCGCAGCAGTGGCGCGATAGATGTCACATTGGGCGCAGTTCAATCCACAAGGGGCACTTAGAGTATTTGACATTTGTATCTCCATAAGGTTATTAATGATATATAATTGCGGTTTTGATGGTTCAATAAACCGGCATCCAGACATAGCAACAGTCGAACAGGTTTTGAACTCAGATTAAGGTTATATCCTCAATCTGTCCTGTTCTGAACACGCGTTCTTCTGACAGGCAACTGTGAACTTACTGCTGATCCGGCATTGTGACTTCCTTGTGAGAGATTGTTGCACAAATATCAAGGCTCGGAATATGGTCAAGCAATATCTCCTATCTTCAGGAATCAACACTACACAGGTCTTCAGCGAAACAAGTACTTGAGCTGAGTATAGATTCTTCAGAACAAGGAGCAGAATGCGAAATCCTGCATGAAATGTCTTGACTTTTAAGGCTTGATCGATTTTTAGGGGACAAAATAGTATCTGCGAGGAAGGATAATGGAGAACATCCGCATTGGCATTGTGGGAAACATAGGAGTGGGCAAATCCACATTTATTGAAGCGGCAAGTTCCGCACCTCTCAACAAGGTTCTTACGTCTGTATATCCAAAACCAAATGGCCGTGAAGGCGTTTTTGCCTTTCCGGAAAGATTCAACCCTCTCGTACTGGATTCCTTTTACAAGGACCCCGTTGCCAATGCCTTCATGGCGCAGATTGAGTTTTTCAACGGAAGATTGGATCGTCAAAAGCTAATTCATTCCTGCAGAGGGATTGTATTGGAAGATAGGACTCTTGCAGAGGATTATCACATATTCGGTAAAGCTCAACGCATCCTGCAAAACATGTCCGAACCCGAGTTTGTAGCTTACCAGCGCACTTATAGACTGATGACGGAACAGATTCAGGAGCCGGATCTCCTGGTCTATTTCAAGGCAGACGTAGTTACTCTCCTGGAAAGAATCAGGGAGCGGGGTCGCGAAAGTGAGCGGTCAATTTCTGCGGATTATCTGGAACTTCTCAACAACCTCTATGAGGATTTCGTTGCCCACCATGTCCAGTGTCCTGTGCTGGTAATTGATGCGGATAAAGCCATAGACAAGGCGGAGTGGCAACGTCGCACTGTCCATCTGGTTGCAGATCAGGTGAAAGCCCTGGGTCTTCGTGTGTGTAGCCCTGGCATTAGCGAATGGGTTAGTTTACCCCAAACCGAAGCCACACTCAAAGCAATCGATGTGGAGCGAAACCTGGAGCAATACCTGGCGGATCATTCCAAGCTTATAACCATAGCTGGCAATGTAGGCTTAGGAAAATCAACCCTGACAGCAATCATGGGGCGTAGCCTCAAGATCAACACCCTCTATGAGAAACCAGAAGGAAATCCACTATTGGAGAAGTTTCTGGGTGATAAGAAACGATACTGCTACGAGCTTCAACTGCATTTTCTGGAGATGCGGGCTCAGCAACGCCGTCTGGGTAAAAGCGGTCAGGCAAGCTATGTGAAAGACCGCTCCTTACCCGAAGATCTACTGGTTTTTTGCAATCAATTCCACGCTGATGGCTTGCTTACTGATGACGAACTGGACAATCTGGTGACCCAGTTTCAGACCGTGAACAGACAGCTTCCCTCTTCCGACTTGATCATTATCCTGCAGGGGAGTCCTTCCACGGCTTGGGAACGCATCCAACAACGCGGCCGCGAAATGGAGATTGAAGGCGGTTGGCAGTTTTCCGAGATCAAGAACCTGAATCATTGGTATCAATCCTATGGTACAAATGTGGTCAAGCAGGGTTTTCATAATGGACCCATCCTGGAGATTGATGTGGAAAAGCTGGATCTCACCAATCGAATCCATGTGGGTTATATCTTTGAAAGAGTCATGAATATTCTTGAAGCTCAGGATTAGAAACCTGCCTGTTCGGTTTAGGACTATTCATCGCCTGTCAGATTGATAGAAATCAGCTTAACTTAGCTGTTTTCTCGATGCTACCAGTTTCTGTGGTTCTCAATGTTGAACCAGCTGAGGCTGAACGGATCTCTGGCAGGCTTTGTGATTCAACTGCTTACTTTGATCAGCGGTTCTGGACTGCAACAATCCGGTAAAACTTGCATATTGCTTCCAAGCTGGCATCCTGTGTCAACTAGCTTCTTCCCCCTTTGATTGCCGTCACGATGCGGTTACCTTGTGGTCACAAAAGTAACGGCAGTGTGACCGCATCGTGACGGCAACTAATGTGGATACGCCATCCTGGCGTGTGATTAATTAACTATCGGTACCTTCCCAGCTTCAGCTCTCTGGTGGCTATGCGTTGGATAAAAGAGCGATCATGAGAAACAAATACCACTGCCCCGGTGAATTTCTCAAGCGAACGCGCTAAAAGATCCCGGCTGCGCATATCCAGATGATTTGTTGGTTCATCCAAAAGTAACACGTTATAATCTCCCAGCAGGATGCCCAGTATTTGCACTTTGGCTTTTTCGCCCCAGGAGAGGCTGCCGATTTTCACATAGGCAAGATCGTCTTTGAGGCCGATGCAGCCCATCAGATTGTGAATATGTGTTTTTTCACTTCCTCTGTCCGGAAGATAGTCCAGTACCGTCTGATGCGGATCCAAGAGGCTCAGATCCTGCCGATAATAGGCAATTCTCAGTCGGGGGGCATAGGATATTTCTCCTTTTTGGGGGCTTATCTCGCCATAGATCAACCTCATCAAGGTGGTTTTTCCACAACCATTGGCGGCACTCAGCCATACTCGCTCTGTAGAGCCCAAGTTGAAATAGAAATCTTTGAAGATCCATTCATCACCGTAGGCAAAGCTCATCGAGTTGACGTTGATTAGTTCCCGATTGGAAAGATGTACCTCGCCAAAATCCAACTTGCGTTCTTTATCAAACATTGGCCGCTCCACGGGATAGCGCTCATTCAGCATCTGAATACGCTTTTCGATATTGCGGGCTTGCTGCATCTGAGTTCTGGCTGCGTTAAAGACAGATTCATATACCGCTGCTCTTCCTTCTGACCGAGTCTCTCGCTGAAAGCTTTGTGCCCATTTGCGGCGTTTCTGAACGGCTTGCTGCAGGTTTCGGATCAGCCTCTTGCGCTCCTGGTACTGTAGCAATTGATGGTTTTGCAGATCCGCTTTATCCCGGCTGAAGCTTGCGAAGTTTCCCATGCGGATATCCAGTTTTCCAGCTTTCAACTCCGCAATCTTCGTGGCTGTGTTATCGATAAACATTTTGTCGTGAGATACATACAGCACCGCTCCGCTGTAGGAATTGAGCCAGTCTTCCAGCCAAATTATGTTGGATAGATCCAGGTGGTTGGTGGGCTCATCCAGAATCAGGATATCCGGCTTTCCTAGAAGCAGTGCTGCCAGTTGCAAACGGGTGGATTCGCCTCCGGAAAGGCTGTTGCATTCACGCTCTGCCAGATAGGTTAGATTCATCTGCATCAGGACGGATTGCACCTCACTTTCCCAATCCGCCACATTGCTTGCGTGATATTCGTGCCACAGAGATGATAAGTGTATCCCCTGTTCCGGGCTAAGATCCATGAGCGCTGAGAGCTTCTCGATCTCCTTGATCAAACGGGCCTTCTCTGCTTGAACACCGAGCAAGAAGTCCTGCACTTGTATCCCGGGACTTACGTTTATATCCTGAGGCAAATAGGCAATCGCTGGAGGCTTGCCAGGATAGTATATCATCCCTTGGGTGGGAATAAGTTCTTTCAGGATGATGCGCAACAGAGTGGTCTTCCCGCTGCCGTTGCCGCCGATAAGGGCTATCTTTTCTCCCTCGGCGATCACCAAATCTATGCCGCAGAGGATGGTCTCATATTGATCGGGATAGCAATAGTGGATGTTTTTTAGCTGTATAAACTGCATATAATTCTCCTTTTTTCAGTTTGAGGGGGGAGATGGCAGTAACAGCCTGTAGCTTGAGATCTCAGATGGATAAAATCAAAGCAAGAGCTGCTACTGATTCAATTCTGTGTGCGCATCTGATTCTGCTCCTTTTTGTATTTTGCGTTACTCTACGTATCTCGTGTTTTATGTCAAACACTTTTTGCCAGACCGCATTCCAAGCTATGCAATTAGGCGTGGAAAACTTCCACTCACCATAACCGAAGATTTCTATCACTGTGATCGCAGCTAGCTGATTTGGGTGACTCTATGTAAAGACAAAACATCCAAGAAAGACGGGATAGATGGCATATAAAAGCATCGCTGGTTTGGAAATGGGGGAATGTTAGAAGGATTTGCACTTGACAAAAAGTTAGCAGTCCAAAAAAGTGTTTGCTAAGAACATGCTTTTGACTATAATAGATTTAGTAAGCTTAGATAACAAATGGAGGTTATTATGAAACTGAGACCCATTGAAGATCATGTTGTGGTGAAAATTGCCGCGGCAGCACAAGAAAAGACTATTGGTGGCATTATCATTCCGGATACTGCCAAAGAAAAACCCCAAATTGCCGTGATCGAAGCTGTAGGAAACGATGAAGACCTGCAGAAGATCGTCAAAGTGGGCGATAAAGTCCTCTATGGCAAATATGCCGGAACCGAGATTGAACTCGACGGAATCAAATATCTAATTCTTTCCAAGAGCGACATCCTGGCAGTAGTAGAAGAGTAGTGCGCTATGGCAATCACGGAAGTGAAGACTGATACCTTTGAAGCCGAAGTTCTCAAGAGTGAGATTCCCGTGCTCGTGGACTTCTGGGCTCCCTGGTGCGGTCCCTGTAAAGCGCTGCTCCCGATCATTCAGAAACTTGTTGACGAAGTGGATGGCAAGATTAAGGTTTGCAAGGTGAATATCGACGAAAGTCCCGAAATCGCCGGAAAATACTCGATCATGTCCATTCCTACTCTACTGATCTTTGTCAATGGTGCTGTTACTGACCAACTGGTTGGTCTGGTGCAAAAAGATAAGATCATGGATAAGCTTAAAGCTCACATGTAATGCCAATTCCAAATTAACTGGGGACGGTGCAGCATCGTCCCCTTTGTTGTTTAATGCTGCGCTGTTGAATGACCTGCGGTCTGTTGAATGCTCAAAGAAATGGAACGATATTTGCATAATGTTTCTCTGAGGTTATCATGAGCCGTGCCCATGCAGGGTTTGGCTTTATTAGCCTTGAAGGAATATCAGATGAAGCGATTTCAGTGCCTGTCTTTTTTGCTTTTTATCGTGTTCTTGCTCAGTTGCTCAGCAGCTTTCGCTCAGGTCAGTCATTATCTGCATTATGTGTCTCAAACTCCCGATACGCTGTATCTGGAGCTCGCGGTACACATAGCGTCCCAGCCCATGCCGGGTTATTCTATCAGTAATTATCTCATCTATCCCTGGTGGGGAGTGGCAGTTAACGGCGCGACTCCAGATTGGCCTCACGAATCCGGGACTTATAGCTTTGCCTATCATTTTGGTTCTTCCTACACTTTTCCCATCGCCTGGCCGATTACAGTGGAAGAGGGGCTGTATACCTTTCAGGCTTACGTCTGCATCGAAACCAATTTTCAATCGGCCATTGCTGTAGGCGAGCCGATCTCGATTCCCATCACCGATCAATACCACAGTTTGGTGAATTGGGATCTGGACGTGGTGGCGGCCAATCATCTGGGGCTGAATCTCAGGCTCATGATCTATAATCCCACCCCATACACCTGGAGCATGACCTGGCCCAATCAACCGATAGCCTGCTTCAGCATCAATAATCAAATGATCATGGGGCAGGAGATTGATGAACCAATTACAATCAGTGTGGGCCCCGGGCAGTTTAGCTACATCCCTATCCCTTATGCCCATGATATGAGCCCGGGAGTGTATCGCCTGCAAGCGTATTTAATCTCACCCTATGATGGTGAGTTGATCCCCTTGGGTGGCACGGAAACGGTCACTTTGGGCAATGTGCAAAACCTGGAGTACGGAGATGGGGATATTGCCGGCAATCAACCCGTTGATTTTTACTGGCCAAACAGCCTCTATGAATGCATCTATACTTCCGAAGAACTGGGCGGAA
>JALNYD010000044.1 GCA_023230025.1 Candidatus Cloacimonadota bacterium
GTGAGTCCCATATAGTTAGCTGGAAACATGTCGTCGAGATATACTGAGTTCAAACAAAAACCTTGACGGAAAGCAAGCTATTGAAAAAAATCAACACGAAGCATAACTAAATGATTATTAGGGGGTTCAATGAATAACTACTTCATGGAGACCCATCACCATGAATGGCTTTTGGCGAATAGACTTGGCTCTTATGCCTTGGGAACAGGGAACCTGATCAACCAGCGTAAGTATCATGGGTTGTTGATTGCAAGCGACAAGGCATTCAATCGCCGTCACCTTGTTGCCGGTATGGAAGAGCGCATTGAATGGCGGGGGGAGTTTTTTCATTTAGACAGCAACAACTATAGCAATTGTATTTATCCGGAAGGATTCATGCATCTGGTTAAGCCCTGGTTGCGCCCATATCCGGCCTTTCTGTATTCGGGATTGCCTCATCAGGATGAGATTTTGGTGCTAAAAGAAATCATGATGGATGAATGCAGCAATACTACTCTGGTGAAATATACAAATCTGGGGCAACACAAAATACATTTTGAACTGCATCCAAAGTTCACCATGTGCATCCACCACGATCTGAACCCTCATGGCAGCATGGATTATGAACACTTTGAGACATCCATTGACAAACAGGATGAAGCTTGTCGCTTTGCTGCAAAACGTGGCAGCAATGGTATTGAAGTGCATGGCTATATCAGCAAGGGAGATGTGATTCAGAACCGCTATGTGTACTACAATGTCTATTATCCCTGGGAAGTGATGTCCGGCTATGCAGGCATTGGCGATCAGATTAGCCTGTTCCAAGCCACCTTTGATCTATCGGTGGGGCATAGTGAATACATTCTGTTTAGCGATCAAGCTATCGAAAATCCGGGCAAGTTAATTGCCCAGATAGAAAAGCGTTATGCAGTCCTACCCAGAGCAGCCGATTTCCCGGATCCCTCAATGATATCCCACGGCATCCTTGAAAACCTTGATTATCAAGACAACATCCTTTTCAAACGTTCTCAGTATATGCAGAATCTGGAGTTTGCACTCACAGATTTCGTGACCAACGACGATGTTGTTGCAGGTTATCCATTCTATGGAGCCTGGGGAAGAGATACCATGGTGGTACTCAATGCACTCTTGCGCAATCCTCAATACCAGGATGTCATTGAGCGAACCCTAAGCAAATATAGCCGTAACATCAGGAATGGTTTGATCCCCAATATGCTGCCAGAAAGCGGCCGGGAAGCCAATTATGATAGCATTGATGCCACCTTGTGGTATTTGATAATCCTGTGGAAGTATGGCAAATGCAAACAAAACAAAACCTATTGGCTGGAAGTGATCCATCTCTCTGAACAGATCATATCCGCATTAGTTGAGAACAATGATCCGAATTATTCATTACGTGAAGATGGATTGATAGAGCTCAGCCCCACATTTGCCCATGGGACATGGATGGATGTACGTCTTGATGGGAAGGCGGTTACACCCCGTTGGGGAGCTCCTGTGGAGATCAATGCTTTATGGTACAACGCATTGTGTAGTTATGAAGCGATGATTGCTGAATACAACAAGCTGGTAAATAAAAGCATTGAAGTAAAGAAAGAATACCTGAAACTGAAGGATAAGGTCAAGCAATCCTTTACCAAGTATTATGTGGACAACTATCTGGCAGATCGCCTTGAGGGTGAAAAGCCGATATTGGAGATCCGTCCCAATGCGATTATCGCAGTCTCGCTGCCCTGGCCGGTGGTGGATCAAGACCAGATGCGCAAGGTTCTGGAGACTGCTTTTGCCGAGTTATATACTTTTTATGGGATCAGAACCCTGAGCCCAAAGGATGCCAGGTTTCGGAAAAAGTATTATGGCTCTCAACGAGACCGGGACATGGCATATCATAATGGCAGCGCCTGGGCCTGGTTGTTGGGTCCCTTCTGTGGCTTGTATATCAAAGTCTATCAGAAAGAGAAATCCAAGGCAGAGCTTGCGAAAGCACTAAGTGATTTTGTTGCTACTTTACGCAATGGCTTCATGCGGGGGCATATTGCCTCCGTAGCCGAAGTATGGGATGGGGATGCTCCTCACTTCCCCAAAGGTGCCCCAGCTCAAGCCTGGAGCGTTGCTGCCCTGTATAATATTGAAAGCTACATTGATAGCTTGGGGGTGGAGTTATGAAGATTCTGATGTTTACCTGGGAGTTTCCCCCCTTGATCTCGGGTGGCCTGGGCATGGCGTGTTATGGGATGATCAAAGCTTTATTGGCCCAGGGCATCAAGATAGATCTGGTTTTGCCCACCAAGGAGTTTGTCTACTTCCCGATGCGCCAAGTAGAGGATGTAGATACTCTGCCGGTAGTATTCGTGGATGCGGAGAAGCAAAAGAGCTATGTTTACAATACATTCAATACTGTGGAAGAACGTCTGGAATTCATCGGAATATCCCAGCAACCGGAAAGCTACTTTCAGCTTGCCGATATCCGTAGGGATAGCATAGCTCTAAAGAAGGAATACTGGTTATCTGAGACTGTGAACATGGAAGAAAGGGAGCTTTGGCAGGAAATGACCGCAAATCTGATCGGGGAAGAAGATCTAATCCGCAAGGTACAGGAGTATACTCTGCGGGCAGAGAAGCTTGCCAAAAGCCTGGAGTATGATTTGATCCATGCCCATGATTGGCTATGCTATCCAGCAGGAATGCTGGCACGAAAGATTGGGGGAAAGCCTTTGATCGTCCACATCCATGCAACCGAGTTTGACAGAGCAGGTGGACCTGGTGACGAACGCATCCACAAGATTGAACATGCCGGAATGACCGTTGCCGACAAAGTGATAGCGGTATCCCAATATACGGCACAGATGATCATGAGCCGCTATCGCATTGATACAGCCAAAATCAAGATCGTACACAATGCCTTTTCCGTGCCTGATGATGCTGTGATTGCGAAGCAGCGGATCTTCAAAGGACCAGTAATCCTATTTTTGGGACGCATCACCCTGCAAAAGGGTCCGGACTATTTCCTGGAAATGTCACAGCGTGTATTGGCAACGCATCCGGAAGCCAGATTCATCATGGCTGGAACCGGTGATATGAGCAGAAAGCTATTACGCAGATCAGCTTCACTGAAACTCAGGAACCGTTTTCTATTTACTGGGTTTCTGAACCGGAAGCAGGTAGAACGCATTTTGCAAGCTGCGGATATCTATGTACTTCCCTCGGTTTCAGAACCCTTTGGGATTAGCCCTTTGGAAGCAATGGCCTTTGGGATTACATCCATCATATCCAAGCAATCAGGTGTAGCAGAGGTGGTGCACCATGCCTTTAAAATTGATTTTTGGGATACTGATTTGTGGGTTGAAACCATTAATCACTTGATCGAAAATCCTCAGAATTGCGTGAAGATGGGAATCGATGGTATGCATGAAGTAAACCGTATTCAATGGGACGAGGCAGCCGAAAAGATACGCCAACTGTATTCGGTCACCCTTGCTGAATATATCCGAAAAGTTGGTGCTTAGGAGAGTGACATGCTGAACATAATATTCTACTTTCAGGTTCATCAACCCTATCGCCTGAAACACTTCAATGTGCTGGACATCGCCCAAGGTTCTGATATGTTTGATGATCAACTCAATGGGCAGGTCATGCGCAAGGTTTCCCAGAAGTGCTATTTGCCGACCAACAAGCTGCTGTTAGAACTTATCAAGAAGCATGAAGGACGCTTTAAGATATCCTATTCCATTACAGGTACTGCAATCGAGCAGTTCAAGCGCTATAGCCCTGAAACTCTGGATAGCTTTAAAGCGCTGGTTGATACAGGCTGTGTGGAAATCATTGGAGAAACCTATTATCACTCCCTTTCTTTTCTGTATGACTCAAATGAGTTTCTGGATCAGGTGATGATGCATCGTGATTTAATGAAACAGGAATTTGGCTATGATACGGTTAGCTTTCGTAACACAGAACTGATATATCAGGATCGCCTGAGTGATCTGGTGTTTGAGATTGAGGGTTTTAAGACAATTCTCACCGAAGGTGTGGATCGAATCTTACAGTGGCGCTCACCCCTGTATGCTTATAAGAACTACACCAAGGATATCAATCTCTTGCTGAAATATTACCAGCTATCGGATGATATTGCCTTCCGTTTCTCCAATCGGGATTGGCCAGAGTATCCATTAACAGTGGATAAGTTTGTGAATTGGATTGATCACCTAACCCTTAGTGAGCATAAGGGGCGCAATCAATTCCTGAATCTGTTTATGGATTATGAAACCTTTGGTGAGCACCAATGGGCAGAGAGCGGAATCTTTGATTTTATGGCTCATTTCCCCACTGAGATATTGAAGAGAGAGAACCTTGGTTTTGCCCATCCCAAAGATACATCTGATCTGGCAAATTATCAGCAGGAATCAATATCATTTCCAGACGCAGTATCCTGGGCAGACGAGCAACGTGATCTGAGTGCCTGGCTGGAAAATGACATGCAGCATAATGCCATCGAAACCTTATACGAAATGTTTAACCGGATAAAAAGCAAGGGTGATCCCAAGCTCCTTAAGACAGCACGCTTACTGAGCACCTCGGATCATTTCTACTACATGTGTGCCAAGTATTTTCAGGATGGAGACGTACACAAGTATTTTTCACCCTATGATTCACCTGACCAGGCTTACATCTATTACATCAATGCCCTGGCTGCACTTGAAGAAAGACTGTGAGGTAGAAAGCAAATGTCCAAAGGAAAAGTACTGATTCTTGAAGACGATGTTGTATTAGCCGATCAAATCGCGCTTGTACTCAAACGCTTTACTTATGATGTGATGATTACATCCAACAGCGATGCTTTTTTTGATGAATTAAGAGTATTCAATCCAGACGTAATCCTATTGGATGTGTTTTTGGTGGGTAGTAAATTGAATGGGATTGAGGTACTCAAGCACCTGAAAACCAATATGGACCTGAATTACAAGGTGATCGTAATCTCTGGAGAAGTAAGCGCCAATCAGGTGCAGGAAATCCGTTCCATGGGAGCTTACCACTTCATAGAAAAGGGAAGCAGTTTCAGCACCAATCAATTGCTCTTGCACATTGATAATGCCATTACTCTGAAACGACAGGAAGAAGAGCATATTGGTCTTCAAATTGAATACATAAACCTCAAAAAGCAATTTACTCGCTCATTTCCTTTCATCGGGGAGAGTCCAGCAATCAAAAAGGTTCGCGAGCAGATCCATAAACTTGCTGAGCATGGTGAGGATCTCTTTCTGCTGGGTGAAACTGGAACCGGCAAAGAAGTTGCCGCAAACTATTATTACATCTCTTCCAACCGCTTTGGTAAACCATTTCATACCTTGAATTGCTCTGCTCTTACCGAAACCCTGATAGAAAGTGAATTGTTTGGTCATGTCAAAGGTAGCTTCACCAATGCAGATCGCAACAAAACAGGTTTCTTTGAGGAATGTAGTAATGGAGTGCTGTTTCTTGATGAAGTTACCAATTTGTCCCTGATATCACAATCCAAGATCCTGCGGGCTATTGAAAATAAAGAGATCCAGGTAGTAGGTGGTCCGATGAAAAAAGTGAATACCCGCCTGATCTTTGCTTCCAATGCGAATATGCAGGTGCTCTCCCATCCCGATCGTTTTCGCAGAGATCTGTTTTATCGCATTGAGGGAAACATCGTGGAATTACCCCCATTAAGAGAGAGAGAAGAGGATATTCTGCTGCTGGTTAGCTTCTTTTTGACCAGTTTCACCAATAAATACAACATCAACGATCAATTGGATCTTAGTACACTCAAGAAACACTTATTGAGTTACTCATGGCCTGGTAATATCCGGGAGCTTAGAAACTTCTGCAAATTCGTGATGATCAATGAAAAGAACATCACCAACAATGTGATCATCAAACACATGAATGAAAAGATAAATAACAAGGATGCTCAGAGGGATATGGAAAATGTTCGCTATGTGAATATGAACAACCTTAAGGAGAGCATGACAGAATATGAACGTGACTATCTGATCCACCATCTTGCCCTCAATTCCTGGCAGGTATCCAAAACGGCAAGATCGATTGGTATTGAACGCACTACCCTGTATAAGAAAATCAAGCAGTTTGGCATCACACTGATGCCAGAAAGTACGGACTGAGATGTTGAAAGAAAACATTGGTTTGCGAATTGTGGCTTTGCTGCTAGCTGTTCTGATCTGGTTACAATCAGTATTAGCCAGTGAACAGAAGAGTGTGGTGAATCTACCCATCAATTTGCTTTACGTGCCCCAAAACATCACTCTTGAAGACATCCCGCAGCAGATCCCCTTTTCCGTAAAAGGCAAGGGACAGGATATCCTGAAGATGATGATATTTAAACCCAAAGTTAACATTGATGCCAGCAAGATCACGCCTATTACGGACATTCTATCTCTTGAGGATTACAGCATCGATTTGCCCGAAAATGTGAATGTCACCTTTCTGGGGCCTGCTCAGGCAGATCAAATTGCCATCCAGGCCGATGTGTTTCATCAGAGGATAGTTCCTGTGGTTTTGGATTTTGAGGATGACCTCAGTAAAGAACGGATGCATGAATTGCGTTATAGTCTGGATCCTGATAAGATCACCATTTTTGGCCCCAAGACAAAGATTCAAAATATCACAAGCATCAAAACAACTCCAATTGGCCGCAATGAATTGGCTGAAACTCAAAGTAAGCTTAGCCTGAATCTGCCTGACAGCGAAATCTCGATCTCGGAAAGCAGCGTGCTTTTAACTATCAGTGGAGCTCAAGAAGCCACCAGAGTGTTTACCGATATTACTTTACCCGCAGCCTATGTTCCCTCCAGGATAGCTGTCCGGGTTCGGGGAGAAAGCGCAATATTGCAAAAACTATCAGTACTGGAGATTGAAGCCAAAGTTAATGATGTTCCAGATGATAATGGTATTTATAGTGTGGAAGTTAGTGTTCCTACGGGATTGGAATTGATTGATGTAACTCCTGCTAAGGTAAGACTGCGAAAATGAGCTATATCTTAGCATTTGAATCCTCCTGTGATGACACCTCAGTAGCAGTGTTGGATACAGATTATCGAATATATGCAAATCTGATCTCCAGCCAACCTCAGCATCTTGAGTTTGGGGGTGTTTTACCCGAACTAGCCTCACGGCTTCACATGCAGAATATCCTTAAGCTGTGCGAACTGTCCCTTGAGAAGGCAGAATTGGAGTTGGATGATATCAGTGCCATTGCCGTCTCGATTAATCCCGGTTTGATAGGTTCATTAATCGTTGGCCTGTCATTTGCCAAAAGTCTGGCCTGGGCAAAATCAGTACCTCTGATCACTGTGAATCACTTATTGAGTCACATCTTTGCCAATTACATTGATCATCCCGGTTTGCATGCCCCATTTCTGGCACTGGTGGTTTCTGGGGGGCATACTGAAATGATTCACTTTCGTAGAGAAACTGAGTTTGAAGTTGTAGGCAAAACCCTGGATGATGCTGCAGGCGAAACTTTTGATAAGGCTGCCAAACTTATGGGCTTGGGATTTCCCGGAGGACCGATTCTGGACAAACTTGCTCATAATGGTGATCCAGACTTTGTCCGCTTTCCCCGAGCACTGGCTCAGAAAGACAATTTTAACTTTAGCTATAGTGGGGTCAAGACGGCGATCCGAAGCTATCTGCACAATCAATCAACTGATTTTATCCAAAAGCATCAGGCTGATATTGCCGCCAGCATTCAAGCTGCAATCGTTGACCCGCTGATAGATAAAAGCGTGCGCATTGCCAGACAACTACAGCTAAAATGTATACTATTGGCTGGCGGTGTAGCAGCTAATTCTGCCCTGAGAACAAAGCTGAGCCAGAAAGCTGAACACTATGGCATACATGTGTATTATCCATCTCTGCAGTTATGTATGGATAATGCAGCAATGGTAGCAGCGGCTGCAATCCCCAAGTATAAAGCTGGACTGTTTTCACCTCTGGACGTCAATGCATTCTCCCAAAAGGGAACAAAGTTGCTATAAGAGATTCCAAGGTTCTGTGTGGGGGACAGGGATATCCAATGGCAAGGCTGGGGTCTCTACTTGGTAACAACTCGCTTGATGGGAGTATCGTGTTCTCCAATAAGGGATTCAGCAAGGCGTGTGATGCCAAAATGATCAATTCGATGTGCATCGGAGCCCAAGCTGAAGAGATTGCCACCCAAAGATCGATACAAATCAATGTATTGGGGTTCAGGAATAACTGATTGATACGCTTTACGCAAAGAACTGAAGTTTAGCTCCAACGCAATGTTTCGCTGGATCATTACACGGAATATCTCAGTAATCAGTGGAAGAACACAATCCTCGGGGGCTGCTTCGGTGTAATACCTTTTGTACACTCCAAGATGTGCCAGTACGTCAATGTCACACTCTGATACCAATCTGAGGTTGTTTTCATAGTAGTCAATCACTTGGGCTTTGGTGAGAGGGGAGGAAAGGAGGATGGCAACATTGGTGTGGTCTTTGAGAAAATGAACAGAACCAAGAATGGGGAAAAGCTCAAAAGACTCAATCAGAGGTTTCGCAAATTCTTTAACAAGATGATAATCTCCAATCTCAATCCCACAATGAAGCGTAATGGCAGGAAAATCCCTTTGTAATTTAGCAATGTATGCACAATACCTGGACAATGAAGGGAGGCCATAAATGCTTAACTCCTGTGGCAAGAGATCCAGATGCTCTGTGATTGCGATTTCATCATATTGCAGGTCTATTGCTTTCTGAAGTAACTCGACACCTTTTATCCGGCTATCATAGCTGAACTCCGTGTGAATATGAAAATCGTATCTTTTCATGCCAGAATTGCTGCTCCCAAAGCCCCGCTGATCTCTGGTTCAAAGGGTACCAATAGTTCTGTTCCAAAGAGCGTCTCCAAGCACTTCTTCAGATGTGTGCTTTTCGCAACACCACCAGTAAAGACCACCGAAGGGATCAAAGATAAACCTGCCATTTGGGCATAGATACGCTTGGCAATGCTCATAAACACGGCATGAGCAATGTTTTGCTGAGTGTTTCCCTCAGCCAGCAAACCTATGATCTCGGATTCAGCAAAGACTACACAGGTGGAATTGAGTTGCAATTCCATATCGCTTTGATCCGCCATGGTTGAAAGCTCATGAAGTGAGCATTCCAGGCGCAGGGCAGTCATTTCCAAAAACCTTCCGGTGCCTGCTGCACATTTATCGTTCATCACAAAGTCTTTTACCCCACCTGCAGGTTCCAGGCTGATAATCTTGGAATCCTGACCACCGATATCGATAATTGTCCTGCCTGCAGGAAAGAGTTCATAACAACCACTTGCATGACAAGTGATTTCAGAAAGCACTTTATCAGCCTTATTGTAAAGCTTTCTACCATAACCGGTTACGCATTCTTTATTTATCTTTGATAAATCGCAATCAGAGGCGGCAAGAGCCAGGAGTTTTTCCACTGCTGCAAGAGCTGATACTTCTGTGCTCTGGTATCCCTGCCATATTATTGTACGTTCTTGAGGATTCCAAATGACGATCTTGGTATTTCGGGAACCGATATCAATGCCTAATGAATACATATCTAAACCATTATGTGAGTGTATTGATTATCGGGTTTTAACCATTTGGCGGCCAGGGTCTGGATCTGATCCAAGGTGATAGATCTAATCCGTTGTTCACGTTGAAGGTGATAATCCAGAGAGTAACCCAGAGATATCAAATTAGCAATCGTGGCAGCCTTGAAAGCAGGACTTTCCGCGTCAAAACGATTGACCGATACAAGATAGTTCTGAGCGTCTTTCATCTCCTGGGCACTAATCCCGTGAAGAGCTACATCATTCAGAATATCCTGCATCAGCTTTTGGCATGCTCTGTAATCATCAGGGTCACAGAAGGCATAAGCATACCAAAATCCCAGTTCTTCAATCGAAGAGAAATCAAAACCAGTCTGGTAGGCATAGCCATGTTTCTCACGCAGAATCGAATAGAACCTTGAAGCTAGATCGCCACCAAGAACTTGAGCCAGGACGTGGAAAGCAGAGTTATCCATGCGGTTTGAAGCTGGACAGGCATAGCCTCCAATATGGATAATGGATTGTTCTTTGTGCTTATATTGACGTTGCATAAAAGCCTTAGAACTGCTATATCGTGGTTTGTGGGGTGGTGCTGCCTGAGAGCTTGAGGAACATGAAAAGAGCTGTCTCACAAGAGCATGAAGTTCTTCCGGATCCAAAGACCCCACCACACAGAGACTGAAATCTCTGCCCAAATGCCAGGAATCATGCCAGTCACGACAATCCTCAAGCCTGATTGATTCTATATCGTGAGCATCTCCAGTAGATCTAAGGAGGTTGTTATCTTTACCAAAAACGTTGTTGAACCACCTTGTATAGGCGTATGAAACTGGGTAGGACTTTTCACGACGCAGGTTGTCCAGAGCCGCGGATTTTAGCATCCTGAAATATCGGGGATCAAAAGCAGGATAGCTGATTATCTCCGCGAGGATGTTCAGAACCAGAGGTAGATCCTGATAGTGGCTTTTGCCGCGAAACAGTGTGCTATCCAAATGCTGCTGCACCCGGATGTTGAAACCGCTTTCCCGGGAAATCCTCATCAACTCATCATGGCTGTGCCTTTGTGTTCCATAAAGCATCAATGCACTGGTAAAATAGTTCTGACCGGCAATGCTTTCGTTTAACTGACAAAGTGGGGAAGAGAGGGCGAAGCCACAAATCAGACGATTGGGAATGTAATTATACACAAATTGCATTCCTCCGGGAATAGAATACTGATAGTATTGCGGAGTATCCTGGTGGTACAAGTCAAGAGCTTGGGATTCCAGAATTACTGCTGCTGTTGTTTGCTTGCTGGTTTTGTGCTTTTGAGCGTTCAATGTGGGTGGCTCCGAGAGCTTGTAATCTCCCATGCCCTGATAATAAACTGCGAGGCTGCTGGCTTGCCAATGCTTATTTACGGCTTCCAGGATATGAGAACCATTAATGCTCTCTATCAGAGAGCCGTAGCCGCGAATGCGCCCCAGATCTTGATTGAACTCTTCATTAGCAATTAAGCTTGCCTTATGCTCCACGCCATCAAAGCTATACAACCAACTATGGATGATATCTTTCTTGATCAATTGCATAGCCTGGCTTGATACTCCGTGGCTAAGAATCTGTGCCCAATATTTGAACATGGTTTTGATGATGGCATCCTTGTTACTGGGTTTTGTAGGCGCCAGCAGGATTACACTTACTCCAGAAATCAAGCCACTTATTGAGCTAACTTTGACAAATGAGCATAGCTTTCGCCTCTCCACCAGTTCTTTGTGAAGTAGAGATGATTTGCCGATTGCTAAATGGCGAATGGCTATATGTAAAGCTTCACTATCAGGATGTTTCTCAGCCAGTTCTGGTAGTACAAAGGCAAGCAGTTCAGGGCCTTGCTTTTCTCGATTGTGGAAACGGAAAGCATTATGCTTTTTAATGAGGAAGTCTCTGGAACTCATTTCAGCATCTTGCCAATTTGAAAAAGCAGAGCTAAAAAGCCGGAACAGCAGGTCTGGATCGAAATCTCCACAGGCTACCATAAAGGCATTGGAGGGGCGATAGTGCTGATGATAGAAAGCTTGCAGCGCTCTTGTGCTGGCTTTGCTGACAGTAGCGATAGTGCCAAGTACCGGATGATTCAGAGGGCTTTTCAAAAATGATGTGGCCTGAATGTACTCAATGAAACTCATCTCAGGTTCACACTCGTATTGATTAATCTCCTCGATAATGATGTCTTTCTCTCCCTGAACATCCATTTCTGAAAAGTTGGCATAACATGCCATTTCAACCAGAATATCCATTGCTTCACTCAAGCGTTCCTTGGGCAGCATCAGATAATAGCAGGTAGTATCGAAATCAGTGTAGGCATTTAGAACAAAGCCCAGAGAACTTGAAACTGAGCTTATCTGGTTATCAGGATACTTGCGAGTTGATTTAAATACCAAGTGTTCCAAAAAATGGGAAAAACCATATTGCTGTGAGCTTTCATTAACTGATCCGGTCTTTATGTATAGCTGCAGACAGATAATGGGATTTGCTGAATCCGGATGGGCAAGCAAACGCATAGAATTTGCTAATTGATACTCTTCGAGTTGGATGTCTGTGATGTCGCGAAATGTCATTCAAGTGGCCGGGATATCATTGCATAAGCATTGTGTAAATGGATGGATTCTGCATTTTCGGATTCAACAAAGAAGCTAGTGATTCTTTGATCATTCTGCAGCTTGATAGTGATCTCGCGAACAATATCCTCTACAAACTTGGGATTGTTGTATGCCTTCTCAGTAACGTGTTTCTCATCAATTCGTTTCAGTAGAGAATAGATCTCGCAGGAAGCTGTGCTTTCGGCCAGTTCAATCAGCTCCTCCAACCACACAAACCCAGTATAGCTGACCTTGATAGTGATGAGACTACGTTGATTGTGAGCACCATGCTCTGAGATTTCTTTAGAACAGGGGCACAAAGTGGTTACTGGAACGATGACTCCGATCAGTAGGTTAAAATCCTCTTGTAAGGAAGCACTGAACACACAATCATAGCTGAGGATCGATTCAATGCCAGATACTGGGGCTTTCTTGGTTACAAAGTAAGGGAAACTGATGTCGATATAGGCAGCCTTGGCTTCCAGAGATATCTTCAGCTCCTGCAAAAAATCTGGTAGATTACCAATCAGTGCTTCTGTGTGGTAATGATGGAGGATCTCGATAAACCGGCTCATATGGGTGCCCCGCTTGTAGTGAGGAAGTTCCACATAGATGTTCAATTCTGCTACGGTATGCTGAGTACCATTGGCGCGATCTTCAACAACAATTGGATATCGTAAACCCTTTACGCCTACTTTATCAATGACAATCTTTCGGAGATCATTCTGGCTTTGAGTATCTGGAATGTTCATAGATTTTCACTAAACTCCAAATCCTTCATCCCGGATGATTTGAGCGAAACGATGGCATCATCCTGAAGGTAGTATATCACACAATTGGTATCCTTCAAGCTGGTTATGTATTCCATCGCTGCATCAGGCGGCATCAGGAACAAAGCTGTGGAGAGTCCATCTGCCCAAGCCGCAGAAGGATGAATCACGGTAACGGAAAAAATGTCTTCCACTGGATATCCAGTGTGAGCATCAATTATATGATGATAGCGGGTGCCCTCATGCTCAAAGTATTGCTGGTAATCACCACTGGTGCCTACACTACGATTATCCAGCCGAAAGCTGGCAATGGTGGCATCCACATTTCTGGGATGCGTGATGTAAACTAGAGGATGGACTTGATCTCCAAAAAAGGTAATCGAACTGCGACTATTGATGAAGCCATGGCTAAGCCCCTTCTCCTGCATCAAGGCTGAAGCTTTGTCGAAGATATATCCTTTGGCAATCGCCCCAAGACTCAGTTGCATTCCGCGCGGCTTGATAAGCTTCTCTTTATCGAAATAGATCTTATCAAAACCTACCATATCCAAAGCAGATTTCAACAGTTTCGGATCAGGTGGAATTGGATTTTCGGAATTGAAATCCCATAGATCCCAAACAGGCTTGATAGTAATATCAAAAGCTCCATCTGTGACTTGATAGAGGCTATCAGCTATTACCAGCATTGCATAAAGATCCT
>JALNYD010000347.1 GCA_023230025.1 Candidatus Cloacimonadota bacterium
TTACTAGGCATTGCCCTCGAAATGTTCTTTGGTAAATAAGAAAAGGATTATTCTATGAAGCGAGAACCCAAACTCAGCTATATCCAACTGCGGCAAATACTCTGTCTCACGATCTCAAACGCTACCCTCAAAGCCAAGCTTGAGGACTTCCTCTCCGGCAAGGTAGCCAAGGTGAGTGAGTTGGAACTGCTTGAATTGATCAGCCAATCGGAAGCCGATAAAGAGCTGATCCGTATCATCTCAAACCAGGACCCTGACGATATGGATGCTCTTGAAGCACTGGAGCATATCTCCGCTTTTTTCGTCTATATCAGAGCCAACAAAGAGAAGTTCGCAAGTTGGCTCGGGAGTTTCGGATTGGCGGTAACGGCGTCTCCAAATACCCCTTCGAGAGGTTCGAGATGATCCTGCGTAAACTGGGCTTCACCAATGAAGACTTCGAGTCCCTCACCCTGCCTGATCTATATCTACGGCTCTGTATCACTGACCCGAAAGGAGATGTCTGATGGATGCGATCATCGGCTGGATAGGCGGTAAACGCCTGCTTCGGAAAGTCATCGCTCCCTACGTTCCCAAGGACATCAAAGGATATATCGAACCATTCGGTGGGGCAGCCTGGATGCTACTCTACAAAGACAAATGGGGAGATCTGGAAGTCTATAACGATCTCGATAACCGCCTGGTCAACCTGTTCATGCAGGTGAAGTACCATCCTGATGAGCTGATCAGGGAACTGGACTGGTTAGTTGCCAGCCGCAAGCTCTTTGGCGATATCCTCAAGCAGGAAGGTCTAACCGAGATACAGCGGGCTGCCAGGTTCATGTATCTGATCACTCGTAGTTTCGGAAGCAAGGGTGACAGCTTCGGCACCTCTCAGAAGCGTGGCACCTCCAGTATGTATAATCGGCTGGAACGCATCAAAGAGCTCCACAAGCGTTTGGATATGGTGATCATCGAGAACCTCTCCTACGAGAAGGTGATCGATAAGTATGACACCAAGAGCAACTTCTTCTACTGCGATCCGCCTTACATGCTCGGTTATACCTATGAGAACAGCAAGCAGTTCAGCCATGAAGATCTCTGCAAGAAGCTGAAAGGCATCAAGGGACGCTTCATCCTCAGCTATGATGATAACCCTGAAGTCCTCAAACTCTACAAGGGCTATGATATCAAGCACGTCACTAGAACCAAGGGCATCAACCGCAAAGAAGGCAAGTCCGAGTTCAATGAAGTGATCATTGCCAACTTCAAACTGGAGGAGCAATGAACTCGATAATCTCATGGGTTGGCGGTAAGCGTATCCTCCGCAAGAAGATCCTTCCGCTTATCCCTAAGCATGACATCTACTGTGAAGTCTTTGGCGGTGCAGCCTGGATACTGTTCGGAAAGAGTGCCAACAAGGAAGACTGGCAGTTGTCCAAGAAGAGCCGCTATACTGAGGTCTATAACGACATCAATGGCGATCTGGTAAACTTCTGGAAGTACATCAAGAACCACCCGGAAGCCTTCGTAACCGAGTTAAACAACTATCTGATCGCCAGGGAGATGTTCGATAACTTCATGAAGCATGAGCCCAGAACCGAGCTGGAGAGAGCGATCAAGTTCTACTACAACCTTGCTTGCAGCTATGGCTCACGATCCAAGAACTTCTGCGTTAATCAGGGATACAAGTACATGCCCCTCCGTAACCTGGACAAAGTGAAGGATGCCTCGGAACGCCTGCGGCACGTTATCATCGAAAAGCAGCCTTGGGAGAAGATCGTAGCCCGGTTCGACCAACCCCACACGTTCTTCTATCTGGACCCTCCCTACTATACAAAGGAGCACATCTACGAACGTGAAGACGCGGACGCCTTTAACCAGCATGAAGAGCTTGCAGAAGCCTTGAAACAGATCAAGGGCAAGTTCCTGCTATCCTACAACAACGATCCTTACATTAAGAAGCTATACGATGGCTGCATCATTGATGAAGTCGAGACGCAGTACTCTGTGTCTGGTGCTTTCCAGACTGAGACTGAGCTGCTGATTAGGAACTACTTGTGATTTATATTGTTAGAACGATACAATCATGCCGACAAGTTGAAAAATGAATCCAAGACCTAACACAATAATGCCGATCATATTCCAAACATCAGCACCCTTTCTCCCTTTCTCTACATCGTCTGGAAGTCCTGAGAACTCAACCTGCTGTACTACACTTAAACTTCCAAGAGTATTGCAAAAATCCTGCAGATCTCTAAATGCTTGTGCGTATGTTTTGTGCAGAATACTCGAGCTAATCGCCATAATTACTGACCCAATAGTTGCTAAACCTAGACCAATCATTGCTAAAATCATATCTACCTCTTTTAATCATAATAACCATACATTGCGTTTTGACAAATATGCCTGACCTAACCTTTAAACTAGTCCTCGTTACCGATGATGCCAGTCTCAAGCTTGCTGAAGTCAAGCAGGAGGCGGAGTCCGCCCAGTCTGCGGTGGAGAAGCCTGCAGCGGTAAAGGTCACTGCTGAACAGGCTCTGGCTACCATTCGTGATGTGAAGATCGCAGTCGATGGAGTCTTACAGGTGGTGGGCGGTCTGGTAAGATCTATGAATGGTCTGCTCGATGCCTCACTCGGTCAAAGACAGGCCATGACCCTGGCTTCAGTAGCCTTTGGCGAAGCTGCTGGGGAGATGGGCAACTTCGCTTCATCGATGCAGCAGGTGACTAACTTTGAGGATGATAAACTCTTGTCACTTATGTCAAAGCTGTCCCAAACCTTCAAACTCAATAAAGATGAGATTCAACAGTTGGTGCCGGTACTGCTGGACTTCACAGAAGCTAACAAAGCCACCGGGATGAGCGTGGAGAGTGCCTTCGATCTCATGGGGCGTGCCTTGTATAAACCCTCACTGAAAACTTCAAATCCAATCACCAAAACTTCAAATGTCCAAGTCCGAAAGATGATGAGCCATACGAGTTGGATGTCCTAACAATGCTAACTTCTTTCTGATC
>JALNYD010000348.1 GCA_023230025.1 Candidatus Cloacimonadota bacterium
TCATCAAAAAATCGTCTCCGGTCTCTTGTCCCAGCTTCTTTGCCCTGCCCAAAGACATTGTGATCACGCAGAGCGGAGTATTCACATCATGATCCAGCTTCGATATCTTTTGGAGTTCAGGGACCAGTTCGTCCAATTCGTCCAGTTTCTTTAGCCTGCCTTTGCAGGTATACAGTTCCATTAGCAGCTTTTGTTTGTCACTCTTCATTTGTCGCATCTGTTGCCGATAGCGCTCTGTACACACTCCAAGGATGATGATCAATAGTGCCAAGGCGATGTATAGAGCTGATCCCGCTGTGCTTAGCAGCAGAATCGGATTCATTGTCACGAAAGCTAACATGTCCATTTATTACCTCAGAGTTTTATAAATATCCGATGCTTCTTCTTTAGATCACATGTCTTTGACCGCAATCCCTGTGTGAGAGACATAGATTCTTTCTTTAATGATACGATCATGGCTAATCCCGTATATACTGCACCAGAGTGGATTTCATCACTCCCTGATGCCATAATTCCATCTCATCGGGGGTAAAAGCCTTGCCATCCATCCCGGCTTGATCCATGATACCAAAGAAGTGACGGTTACCAATATCATCCGGAAGAGAATATGGCGTTCTACCCAATATCATCCCATATTCGCTTTTATGTGCCCTTACAGCACCATCCTTAATATCTTCCCCAACCTTTTCCCCATCAATATAAGCGGTCAAAATGCTCTGCTCGTTTTTTGTCTCATAGGTTAGGCCATAAGAGTTCCAAGAGTGCTCCTCATGTTTTTTGTCAATTTCATAGTAGGGGAAGATCCAAAGAAAGTAATCTCTCTTCCACACAGGCGTCTCGCGTTTGTGGGACACTTCGACCTCCAGCACTTCACCGTCTTCCCGTGTAACCACAAAATGCATCTTCCCGGTTGCGCTCGATTTGTTTGTAGTTTCGAAATAGATGGCAGCAGATGGCTTATCCTGCATAGAAACGTCAGTCGCATCACTGGGAATCCAGATCAGAGTGCCTTGTTGTTTTCTTTTGTCGGGAATTTTAAATTTGTCAAAAGTGTAGGAAACGTCTCTTCCGTTCTTATCAATCTTGGCAAAGCACATGAGAGAAAACTCTGTATCAGTATTCAGAGATTCGGCTTCTGCACTGCCGACCGGGAGTTTGTTATTCACTTTCACCCAATTGTTGTAACCGTTAAACTTCAGATAGCGCTTACTGTAGGCTCCGGACCATTCTTCCACTTCTTCATCGAGACCGCTATCAACAATTGAATATGGTGCTGAGGGTGAGATTAGGGAAAAGCCCTCGAATTGACTTTCGTAATTGTTCCCGGAGGAGTCCGCCATTGTGCGAGCATCAAAATCTACTCCGAAAATCCACCCGAGAATATCCGTAAACCATGTAAAGAGATTCAAGCGCTCAAACTCCAGATATACCACGTCTGGGACCATTTTGCCCAATGTAGCCATGGGGTAACTGAATGCCATCTCAGCGTCACGGAAGACCTCCACTCCCTGCATGAATCCCCGGATCTGGGTTTTGACTTTATAATGATCAGTAGTATGTGCATAGCTGTATTCGATCCTCTGGATATCACAGTTGCCGATTCTTCTTTCCCCTTCTGCATAGGTTTCAATATGGCTGATGTTGCCGGCTGAACTGGCCTCATCCAGCACTGCGTCCAGGAAGTCTTGGGAGTTTGCATTTCTTACCTCCCTTCGAAGTACATAATCGCTTACATTCTCAATCTCTTTGTTGAGCTGGTTTCTAATCAATACATCAGGTACTCCGCCTATGCTTCTTTGGACCCTTACCAATACTGAAGCAAAGATCGTGGTCATCAAGATTACAAACATCAATGAAGCGCGTCCCATATCTTAGCTCCTTACCATCCGCCTTCTTGCAGATAGGCATTCATAAAATAGCATTTCAATTGGATATTCGATCGCAGCGGTTGAGCCGGCCGCCAGGGCGAATCTCGTCGGAAAGTGAGCAGAATCTCAGCAGACATGATAGCTTTCAATTCATCTGTTTCAACACCATCTTTATCATAATAGGTCAGATGCATATTCTCAATGTATAGAATGTGGCCCAAGGGCATGATCACGTTGCCATCTTGCGAAATTTCCAGAACTCTGCCGGATTCATAACCGTAGTTCTTAAGTTCTAGCTCGATCAGGTGCTTGGTGGTTGACAATGAATCTCCCGCACAGTCCCAATAGGTACGGAAGGTAATGCTGGTTGAGTCGGCAGCCACACATATGGAATCTGCCGGAACCCCCACTCCCGCCATGGCAAATATGTGGTTAATGTTACTGGCGGCGGCATCCATGTGATCAATCATCGAGCTGGTGTAATAAATCCGACCCGCAGTTTCCTGCAATTGCAGTTGAAAGGTCATTATCATCAGCAGCAATGTTGCTCCGATGATCACGCTTCCAATTACATCCAGCATTACTCCCATTTTCTCACCTGATAAACGTTTCGGTATAGATTCTATGCATAGTGTAGGGGCGCTGCAGATAGCTGTGCCCGCTTACTGAGATGGTTATCTTTTTATACAGGCTCAGGGAGTCATCCTCCTCAAGCGGTTCGCCCAATTCGTCACAATTGATGGCAACCACATCCACGTTGAAGGTTATGGGCAGATGGGAATAAGTCCGGGTATCGGTGTAGTTGTACTCAGTCAACAGATCTACCAATTCCAACTGCTTGGAAAACAGTTTGGCGTCTGCTTCGTCGAGGATGGAATGACATATCTGCGAGGCCTGTACTACCAGAGTGGCATTGTTCAGATAGTCAGTCTGAGCCCATATCGCCTGATTATAGGTGAGCGATAGTGTCGTAAACAGCACGATGGCAAAAAGCGCGAGTACCATTTCCATCATGTTCATAAACTAATCCTCCGAGGTAACAAACAATACTTCCGTGAGGTCGGTGAGGCCTTCCCGCATTCGCTCCACCCCGCTGTCGCGCATGGAGAGCA
>JALNYD010000349.1 GCA_023230025.1 Candidatus Cloacimonadota bacterium
CTTTTCCATCCGGTTGATAAAGCTATTCCGGATTTGTGGAAAAGGATCCAGACAGCTCTCGTTCAGGCACATCATCCGCTTTTTGAACGGGACATTGACCTGCGCAGCATTGAGTTCAGCCAGATCACTTCTAAAAATGCTCATCAATCCTCCCCCATACAGTATTTTCGAACTCGATGAATCGGCAGTAAACCTGTGTACAAAGCCCGCCTTATTTCTTAGATTTGATGCCCAGGATCTGGCTCTTGATCCATCTCCAGTTCAGGATTATGTGGATTATCGCCAAGATAAAAAAGCTCAGACCAGCCCAGGTGTGCAATTCTCCCATCTGCTCGGAGTACTGCAATTTGCCGGGCAATTTGTACAGCAGCATTGCCACCGCAGTAATCAACACAGCGATAAACAAGAGGATATTGAAGAACTTTAACGCTTTCATAGCTTCTCCTTGGTGTTTTTTGAGGGATCAAATCCCGTTCAGAATGACTACCAGCATCTAGACATAATACCTGATGCAGGATTATTGGCAAACACTAAAAAAGCCACCCGGTGAGGGTGGCTTAAGTTTTATTTATTCTTTTTGTGACGATTTTTGCGAAGACGTTTCTTCCGCTTGTGGGTGGCGATTTTATGGCGTTTTTTCTTCTTTCCGCATGGCATAATTCGCCGCCTTACTTCTCGATCTTAAGGTCAACAACGCTATTCTTAAACTCACGGGAGAACTTGAAGGTGGGAACAGTGCGTTCTGGCACTGGCACTTTCTCGTCAGTCTTGGGGTTGCGGCCAACGCGAGGTTTGCGGGTTTTGAGGCGGAAGGTTCCAAAACCACGAATTTCAATGTGGTTGCCTTCTGCAAGGATGTCTTTGATGCCCTGGAATAGGGAATCGACTACTACTGCTACGTCTTTGCGGATAATTCCAGTATTCTCTGAGATTACCTTTACGAGATCGGCTTTTGTCATGTTTAACTCCTTAAACTTGGTCTTTATCTTCTTCTGTGTATCAGCAATCAGCTAATAAGGTACTCATAATTAGAACCTTAGGTTTTGTGTCAAGTGAAAAATCTTCATTCCTTTGTTGATGACTACTTTCAGGAGCTCTTTGAAGACACTGTCCAGCCATATCCCATCACAAAAAATCATCCTGTAATCACTTGGACAAATCAACTCGTAATATAATCAAGAACTATGAGTATAGCCTTATCAGGAAACGTGTTTTACTTCAAAGCCTGTCTTGATTTAACCTGACCACAAAGTCCCCTAAATGAATCCAATACCATCAATCAGGCAGAGGACATGGAAGAGAGTCAGAATTCAGATTCTGCTTTTTTCACTTTACAAATATAACAGGAACAGCTTTGCTGCACTCAAACGCAAACGAGAGATAAAAATATGGAAAGCCGCAAAGTTTCCAAAACACTAGAAACACGCTATGAAATGCTGCAGCAAGAGGTTCTTTCTGCTGCACAAAACCTCTACCAAAACAAGAGCATAGCAAACGAAATCACGAACATGGTCTTGCTGGATATTGGTATGGATGAGAGCATAGCCGATGACTGGGCTTCCCTAGTCCCCAGAGCCGTGACCAAAGCTTCGGAAACCTATTTCTCTGATCTTTGGATGTATTGCTTCCGCTATGCGCTGAATCTAACCAGCAAAGAAGATGTTTCCCAGGATATTGCTCAGGAAGCGATTGCCAGCCTGTTTCGAACCGATAAGCAGGTTGAGTTTATCAAAGGCTGGCTCAAGCGTACCGTATTCAACCAGGCTCAGAAGAAAATTAAGCTTCTCAAGCGCGAAAGCAGTCTTGATGAGTTTGATTTTGCCGAACTTATAGCCGAGGAAGAACCCGTAGATGAAGATACTCTGCAGGATAAACTCGATGTCAGGGAAATCCGGCAGTATCTGAGTTCTGCAGATTTCAAGCTTTACAAAAAGATCCAAGCTTATCCCAACCTCAAAGCCTATGCCAAGGCCTCCAAGATCAGCTACCAGACTGCACGCGAACACAGACACATGGTTCTGCACAACCTCAAGCAGAATTATTTCAGAAAACAAGGGTGGGTCGGGACTACTCAAATCCTCAGCTTTCGCCAGATGAGCAATGTGAAGCGCTTCCTCAGAAATCTGATTGAGCATGCTGAGCAAAACAACCTGCAAAAAATCAGTAAATATTGCCCCCCTAAAGTGTTGGATCAGGTGGAGAGCAATATGAAAGACTTCAAAGAGGTTTTAGACTGGGGTATCTCCATGCTGGACGACATCAACTTTGAGATCTATATTTTGGGAAACACGCTGGATATGGCTACCAATATGTATGTTCTCAATATTACGATAAACAAAGGTAATTCCATCCGCATAAAAAGCTGCTCGGATGCAGAACTGATGGGAGAAATAGAGAACACGAGTATTGGTGAAATCCCGGTGGATAAGGGAAGCTGCATCCTGAGTATGGATGAAATCAAGTGCTTGATCGGATGAATCTGCCTGGTTATCGTCACGATGCGGTTACAATGCCCTTACTTTTGTAACCACAAGGTAACGACATCGTGACGACAACTAACGAGTAACATCCTATGTAGCATGGCGTTGCGGTGTTGCAATGGAGTGTGATTTGCAGATCGGTAAAGCGCTGCAATGGCCATAAGTTATGATCATTTTTCTATGAATAAATGCGTACAAATCTATTTCCCCTATTTCTCTATATACTATATAGTTACGCTACAACTGAACAAACAAAGTTCAAAAGCGATACTAATGTGCAGAAGATAGAATTGCAGGAAGTAGCTTTCTCGTTTGCGTTCTTCCTGCCTTTCTATCTGGATGCGTAATTAATGTGAATCAATACGACTGGTGGGTAGAGCCCATGCAAAGTGTGTAACCATTCTGTGTTGCCCTGGGAGAGTCGTATTTTTGAAAACGTTATTTTATTATCCCTCTTGCAATTATGCAAGAACTGCACAAACAATTTCAAACT
>JALNYD010000350.1 GCA_023230025.1 Candidatus Cloacimonadota bacterium
CCCGGATATCAGCTCCGTAAAAGTGAAATCCAGGCTTTGCCAGCAAGCTGCGGAGATTTGTCAGCTTGATCTCAGGATCATAGAAATCGCATAGATTATCCACAGCCAAGACTCGCACTCCTTGACCAAGCAAAGCTTCGCAGAGATGCGAACCGATAAAGCCGGCTCCTCCAGTTACTAAATATGTTTTCATTTTGTCCATCATATATCCTGCGCTTGATAGAATGTCTTTGCATTACAAGATTTCTTGCGCTTGCCCTGTGTCAAGATATTCGTTGCCGGACTTAGCTTATCGTGCTTACATCAATCAAAGAAAGGATTATGTATCCTTCATCTTACATTCTAAGCCCTTATTTATTCTTGCGCATAAAACAAGAACGCCGCCCAAATTGAGCAGCGTTACAAGTAATTAGTAGGCCAAATCTTAGATGTTCTTACCGGCCATGATATCAGCTTCGTTACATTTGCAGATCTGCACGAACTGCTTGTTGGGTCTCCAGGTGCCGTCGGTTTTCTGATTTGTGATCAGTTTGATGCGTTTGATTTCGGTGTTGCAGACCGGGCACATGACCTTTCCTTCGCTGGTGGCTTCGTGAGCCAGTTTAGCGGCAAAGCTCTTTACTTTTCCCATGATAATTCCTCTTATGCTCTTTCGATGTATTCGCAACTGCGAGTATCGATTTTAATTTTTTCTCCGGCTTCAACGAAGAAGGGGACCATAATTCTCAGGCCAGTTTCGGTGAAAGCCACTTTTCCACCACCTGAGGCGGTGTTTCCTTTGACATTGGGTTCGCATTCTGCGATCGTTTGAATCACGGTCGTGGGCAGATCAATCCCGATGATTTCGCCACTGGGTGTGGTTGCCACAGTGATTTCCATGTTTTCCTGCATGAGCTTTTCCTTGTCGCCAATAGTAGCCTTATCCACGTGCATCTGTTCGTAGTTTTCGGTATCCATCAGGACAAAGAAATCGCCTTCGCGATAAAGATATTCTTTCTTGGTGCGTTCTATGCGCACTTCATTGAAACTGTCACTTTCACGGAAGGTGTTTTCCAGAAGTCTGCCATTGCGCAGATTCTTCAGTTTACTGCGCATAAAGGCGGGACCCTTACCGGGTTTCACATGCAAAAACTCCACAACTTCCCAGAGGTCGTCCTTGAAATCTATCACCATTCCATTGCGTATATCAGACATTGAAGCCATATTTGTAGTCCTTTAATTTATGAGTTGTTACCACGTTTTATGTTGCCTGTATTTTGGCAAGCACTTTTTTGATGTGTCGGGATAGAAACCCAATGTAAAAGACTATTTTTTGCACACGCGGATCACGCGGATTTGTTATTAGTTGATAGAGGGAAATCGGATCAATAGGTTAAATCCGTTGATTCTGCGTTCTAGTTTAAATCTGCGAGTATCTGCGCCTTTTATCTGCGGAAATCTGCGGGAAACCTTGTGAGGATGCTTCGGCGAGCGCTCCTACCGTAAAATTGATTTGACACAAATGGCAAGCCGAAAAGACTGGGCGTATGATTAGCCTGAATATTGGTAACAACTTTGAAATTAAGCCGGATGCGCTGCCCAAATCCTGGGTGTTTTATACCTTGGAAGCGGAAGGAGATCATCTCTATGCGGGATACACTGCCCGACTTGGCGCAAAGCTGAATGGCTTTCAGCAGCGGATGGAGGATGATCCCCTGATCCGCGAGCTGTGTCAGCGTGCGCACATTTTGCGCTACCAGCCTTATCCCCAGGCCATCCAGGCTTTGGCAGCTTTCAAGGTCTTTGTGCATCAGCATTCCCCGGAATATCAATCACGCATTCACCCCTTTGCCGGCTATGTTTATCTGGCTTTGGATGCAGCCCGTTTTCCTTTTATCACAATTCAGGAAAACACCAATGATGATTGGCAATATCTGGGACCCTTTCGCAGCAGATTCATGTTGGTTGATCTGATTGACAGTCTTTCCCGCATCCTGAAATTGCCCTATTGCGAAACCGGTAGCTATCCTTGTGACAAGTTTGACCGGGGTGCCTGCCGCGGTTGGTGCTTGGCGCTGGGTCCCGCCAAAGAGAGCAAGCTCGAGCATGATCTGCAAAAGCTGGAAGCCCTGCTCAAAGAAGCCTTTCTTCATCCCAATAACGGCATCCTGGATCTGGTTCAAAAAGAGCGGGACAACTATTTTGACAACCTGGACTTTGCCAAAGCTGATCTCCTGGATGATGAATTGGATTTGTTGGCCAAATATCGGGATTGGCTTAATTTCCTATATGTAGCCAAAAATCTCAGCTTCAGTAACGAACAATATGAGATCGAAGCCGGGCAATTACGTTCTGTCCTGATTGATGGCTACACTCATTATTTTAACCTTGATCAACCCGTTTACCGGGAAAATGAAAGCCTGGCCTTGCCTCTGGCCACGGTGGATGAAATGAAAACTATATATGACTATATAAGGGAGCAATCTCATGCATGATGAACTGATTAAACTCGATATAATAAAAGACAGCAAGCACGGAAAGGTGCGTGATATCTATGATCTTGGCGATACACTGCTGTTGGTCACCTCAGATCGCATTTCCGCCTTTGATGTGGTTTTCCCAAATCTGATTCCCGATAAGGGCAAAATCCTCAACGGCATCTCCGTTCATTTCTTCAAAAGCACAACGGATATCATTCCCAATCACTTCCTCACCGATCAAGTGGATGAATATCCCGCCGAACTCATGCCCTTCAAGGATTACCTTGCCGGTCGCTCCATGCTGGTCAAAAAGACCCGGGTGATCCCCTTTGAATGCATTGTGCGCGGTTATATCAGCGGCAGCGCCTGGAACGAATATAAGAGAACCGCCACAGTTGGTGGAATGATGATCGCCGAAGACATGCAGGAAAGCCAGAAGTTCAATACACCCCTCTTTACCCCCTCCACCAAAGCAGACGATGGTCACGATGAAAACATCAGTT
>JALNYD010000351.1 GCA_023230025.1 Candidatus Cloacimonadota bacterium
GAAGGCTATATCTTTGGTCTGGAGGATCGCAGGGATAAGCTTATTGACGCTCAATATGTGTTCATCAATGGCAGATTCATCAACGACAAAACCGTGAAACACAGCATCAACAGCGCTTATCAGCCCTTCATCCTCAAGACCCGCGACTGGATGAAAGGAAGCACTCCACCCTATATCCTCTTCGTACAAGTTCCCCCCACTCAGATTGACGTAAACGTTTCACCCACAAAAAACGAAGTGCGTTTCAGAGAACATAACCTCGTTCACTCTTTGATTTTTGAGACCCTTTCCAGAGCTTTGAAGAACTATGAAGACCGTAAGTTTGAGAGTGCCCGATCAAAGTTCACGCCCCCCTTCGTTGCCGATCGCGCCAGCAGCTATGAACGCGAGGTTTTGATCAGTAATATCCAAGTGCCCAAGTATGCAGAATATCGCAAGGAACATGCCAATCTATATCAGGATGATCTATTCAGGACTTCTCAGCCAGAAACTCCGCCCAAAAAAGATATCCCGATCGTAAACCCCGTCCAGGATGATAAAACTGATCAACAAGAATTATTTCCTGAAATGCCGAACGATAGTGTGTCATACAAACTGCTGCTGAAAAACGAAGAGGAATATGTGAATCCCTGGCAGCTTCACAACACCTATATCTTTGTGCAGGTTGAGGATGGATTGGTTATCATTGATCAACACGCTGCCCATGAACGGATCATATATGAAAAGCTGATCCATCGAACCAGTGGAGCTCCCGCTGTGCGTCAGAAGCTGATTATCCCTCTGGTAATCGACATTCCGCCCTATATCGCTACCGATATCCGGGAACTGGTGGATCAAAATCTTGAGCTTTTCAACAAGATTGGCTTTGAACTCAAAAAGTTCAGCGGTGATTCGATTGTGATTGAAGAAATCCCTGCCGAACTCGGCGATTTCCAGGGTGGCAAGGTATTTGTGGAGATCTTGAAGCAACTTGAAGATGAGATCCAGATCAATAATGATTTTCGGGATTCTCTGGCCAAATCCATCTCCTGCAAAGCAGCCATCAAGGCAAATACCCCTTTATCACGCAAGGAGATGTTAAGCCTGATCAACAATTTGTTTGCCTGCCAGGTTCCGTATTTCTGTCCCCATGGCAGACCTCTGATTGTCAAAATGACGATCACTGATTTTGAAAAGAAGTTCAAACGGTTGGTATGATTATCACGATTGAGGGGCCGACTGGTGCTGGTAAAAGCGCCATTGCCCTTGAGCTGGCTAAAGCTCTGAACAGCGATATTATCAGTTGTGATTCACGTCAAATCTACCGTTATCTGGATATTGGCACAGCAAAACCAGGACAATCCGAACTTGAGCAGATCAAGCACCATTTGATTGACATCATTGAACCCAATCAGAGCTACAACGCCGGCTTGTTTTGCCGGGATGCCTCCCAGATCATTAATAGATTGCAGGCCGAAGACAGAATCCCCATACTATGCGGGGGCACGGGGCTATACATCCGTAGTTTACTGGACGGTTTATTCGAGCACCCCAGGATTAACCCCTCGATTCGCAGTATGCTTTTGGAAAGATTGCGGCTGGAAGGAGCAGATGCTCTATTCAACGAACTAATGCAGATCGATCCTGACTTTGCCGCAAAAATCAGCCCCAATGACCCTCAGCGTATTCTACGAGGTCTAGAGGTCTATCTTGGCACGGGACGCACCATCACCGAGCACTGGGCTAATCAAAACAAACAGAAGCGCTACTCAGCTTTCCGAATCCTGATATCTCCAGATCGTGAAACACTGTATCTTCGCATAAATCACCGCCTGCAGCAAATGCTCGCCTGTGGATTGATTGAAGAAATCCACGCTGTACTGGCCAGAGGATACTCCTGGCGGGATCCTGGGCTGAACAGTTTGGGTTACAAAGAGTTCCAAGCCTATTTTGAGAGTAGCACAGACATCGATTCTTGCGCATCATTGGCGGCTCAGCACCATCGCAACTATGCCAAACGTCAAATGACCTGGTACCGCAAAGTCACTTTTGACTTGACATGTGATGCTGCTTGCTTTAACTTATTTGATGTCCTCCGGGCTATTAAGGCCTGATATTGAGGCTCAATGAGGAAATTGTGCAAATCATCGCAAAAGTATTTGACTTGGAAATATCGGATAAAGACGTATCACGTGAAGTCTGCTGCGGTGGGAATTCCACCCAGGCCCTACGTCGGCTCATCGATAGGTGTTTACTGCTCAGCAAAGCTATTCAAGTAGGCTTCTCAGTTTCAGAAGAAGAGTTTGACCTTGCGCTTATGGAACTTCTGGACGAAGAAGAGCCCTTTGGCCTGCCCGCCGGCTACATTCAGGAAATGGATGCCGCTGAAATGGAGACCTTGCTCAAGCGGAATATCCTAATCAAAAAATATCTCAATTCCATCTATCCTGCTGACATTGATCTTACAGATAAGAACCTTCAGGAAATCTACCAGGATCAACAGGAGAACTTCTGTTGCGACGAAATGGTTCGATGCTCGCACATCCTGATTAAGGGTGATAATGCCCGTCAGCGTGCACTCATAGTTCGCAGTGAGATCCATAGTCCCGAGGATTTTGCCAAGGTCTGTAAGAATTATAGCGATTGCCCATCCAACGAATGCTGTGGTGATCTGGGATTCTTTCCCAGAGGCAAGCTCTTCCCTGAGATAGAAAAAGTCGCTTTCGGCCTTGCGATAAATCAGATCAGCGATCCCTTCCCCTCCCCGGAAGGATACCACATTCTCATGCTTACAGACCGGAAGAAAGCAGGTCCGATCCCATTTGAAGAGATTAAAGCCAGCCTGGCAAATCAAATCCGGCAAATGGAGCGGGAATACTTTCTGATGAAGCACCTCAGCGAACTATACGAAGAGTGTCAGAGTAATATCAAATTGTTCCACGATGCCCAGTAACCGCCTTGAGCAGTTTTTTGGCTTCAC
>JALNYD010000352.1 GCA_023230025.1 Candidatus Cloacimonadota bacterium
AGCTTCATGATCCGTTTATGGCCTTCTGGTTTGCCTTTTTCTATCGCTATCGCAGCGCCATCGAAAGCAATAATACCGAGTATCTGAAACAGCGTTTCGAAGAAAACTATACTCTGTTTGCCGGATACTGGCTGGAACGCCTTTTTGCGGATATATATCAGCAAAGTGGTGAGTTCAACCTCATCGGAACCTACTGGGAAAGCGGAAACCAAAATGAGATTGACATCGTGGCCATCAACGATGCCAAGATGCTGATGATCCTGGCCGAAGTGAAGATTCAAAAGAAGAATATCCGTAAAGAACGACTTATCGAAAAATCCGTCAAACTACACCGGCAATACCCGGATTACCGGATAGAATATCGCTATCATGGACTGGAAGACCTGATGGGCGAAATCGCTAAACTGAGGAAGTGATAAGCGTTTTGGCAGTAAATTGGCATCCTGCTGCCTGATTTGATGGCATCCGAGACCGGGTATTAAAGTTTATCCGACAGCATCATTTCCAGCCTTTGATGCAGCGCTTTCACCTGCGTTCCGCGTTCATAGTGATGGATCCTGGGGCTGACGCGGGTTTCACTGTGTTCCAAGCTAAATAGCTGAAGCAGAGAGGCTTTGATGGCGCTCACGGACTCCATGGGGCAGATGAGATTTTGGCCACATTCCTTTAGCAGGGTCGCGGCTTCTCCGTGATGGGGTACCAGGGCCAGGATGGGACGCCCAATGCGCAAATATTCAAATACTTTGGAGGTGAGAGTGCCTTTGGGGCTGCTGCTATTGATGACCAGGATCAGGGCATCGGACTTTTGCATATTTAGCAAAGCATCATGATGGCTGAGCTGGGGCAGCAGTTCGATCCTTTCTTTGATTCCGCTATGCAAGGCTTCTTCGTGGACTTCGCGGTTAAAATTGCCATAGAGCCGAATCTTCAGATTGCTTGGAGTAAGCATTTCACGTTCCAGCTCCAGAATAGCCTGATAGAGGTATTCGAGGCTGCGTCGGGCATAGATATTGCCAAAATAGCAAAGTGAGTATTCTTCAGGAGAAGGGTGCACTGATGGCAGAGCATGAAAATCCGCCTCATCATGCCCGTTGTAAAGGACAAAGCTCCGTTCTGCTAGAAAGCTACCGAAGCTGTCTGCCAATGCTTCAGCAATGCCTTTCGTAGCAGTTACGATCAGGTTTGCCCGCTTGAGTATCCGCTTTTCCCAGGCCACGGAATAGGCACGTTTCAATCGTGAACCCATCAAGTCGTAATCACTTAGCAAAGTCCAGTAATCCCGGTAGTCCACTACCAACGGCAGTGCATATTCATTGGCTAGTTTGTATGCCCCAATAGCCGAGGAAAAGGGTCCGCAGGATACATATATCAGCTCAATCCCCCCACCACTCAAGATGCTTCTGCCAGCACGCAGCAAATAGGGCAACCAGCCGATCTTATCGTCGATGGGGTAAAGCCTGCGGATAAACAGCTTAAGGCGTTCGGGGCTCTGTTTGTAAATGGCTTGAGATTGAGCCTTTTTGCCTTTCATGATGCGCTTGAGAAGTGCCATGGGATCCAGGGATGGGGTGCGGGTGATGGAGCTTTCAGCCCGAAGATCGTTCAGGGATTCATCATAATAGGCATATTCAATGTCATCAACAGTCAGCAGATGAATGCTGGCTCCTGCCTGGCTGAGATAGCGGACGGTTTTGAGGTTTCTGAGTGCGGCAGGCCCACCCAAAGGTGGGTAGAAGTAACTGATGTAGAGTATATTCATAGAATACTGCGAATCAGTTCAAAGAACCTTGGTTCCAGCGATTCCCAGTTGAACCTGCTTTCGGCAAGATCCTCGCAGCGCTTACGTAAGGCGAGATATTCAGCTTCGGGTAGATCCAGCATGTTTTGGATGGCTTGAGCGATATCCCGGGCACGATAAGGAGCCAGGATGCCCAGGTTGTTGTGCTCAATAAGGCTTTTCATCAGCGGTGTTTTGATCGAGATCACAGGCAGTCCAGCCGCCAGATATTCCAGCACTTTGAGAGGAGTGGCCAGGCTCATACGCTTGATACTTGGGTTAAAGAGCCAAAGCCCGAAGCGGGAACGCTTCAAAAGCAGCCCAATCTTCTCTGCTGGAATCCACTCCTGATAATAAATCATGGCATTGAGATTGAAGCTATTAACACAGCGGTTGAATTCCTTCTCCACTTCAGGATTGTGAAACTTGCCCACAATAAGAATACTGAGCCGCGGATTTCGGGCTTTTAGCAAACTGGCGATCTTGAGAATCTTGAAAATGCCCCTGTCCTGGGTGAGTCCACCGATGTAAATCAGGTCAAAGCTCATTTCACATAGTTGAGCCAATGCCCCAGGGATATCACATTGATAGTCCCAAACATTCTTGACTGGATAATTGGGCAGCACCAGACAACGCTCTGAATGAGCCTGTTTCCCCAGGAGTTGATTCAAAATCTCCTGATTAACCGCAGTAACGGCATGAGCCCTGGCTGCCAGGCGGCGAATAAGCTTGAGGTAGATGCTTTTGACCAGTGGGCGCATGATTCTCAGTGAACGCTCGGCATGAGCATCGGCAAAGAACTCGTGCACATCAAAGATCAGCCGGCAGCCCATCTGCCTCTTTAAAAGGATGCCTACAATCATGGTCAGAGGTTCAACGCAGATCAACAGGTCAGGTTTGAGGGCTTTGGCTTCACGATACAACTGAGGCAGGGCTTTAATGGGAGAATCGGCATCCACAACCACCTGATAAGGATTTACAGAATTGCTCACCATCCCGTTTGAAGAGATGATATATACCTCTCCCAATTGCGTGAGGCTGTGCCCCAGCTTATAATACAAGCGAACATCGTTTGTGGGATGCGAGTTTGAGATAATGCAAATCTTCATCAAGACCTTTCCCCTTAACTTACATCGGGCTCCCACTAGCTTTTGTGTCAAGTGAAATCTTTGTTTT
>JALNYD010000045.1 GCA_023230025.1 Candidatus Cloacimonadota bacterium
GGCGTTTCCACATTCATACGCCATGATGGCGTATCCACTCTCTACTAACGCAGCATCGCTGCCTATTTCATCAGGATCATCTTGCGGGTTTCGTTGTGATTCTCAGTGCTCAGGCGGTAGAAATAGATTCCGCTGCTAACGGCATTCCCGCTACTGTCGGTGCCATTCCAGATCAAACTGGTTCTACCGTAAGCGGCGTTACCATCAAAGAGAGTCTTTACCCGCTGACCTTTAGCATTGTAGATATCCAATCTGGCATTGGCAGCTTTGGGCATGTCAAAGCTGATAGTGGTTTTGGGATTAAAGGGGTTGGGATAATTCGGATTTAGCATTCTGCTTGCTGCAGGAGTAGCGCTGTCATCGATGATCCCTGTGCTTTTCCCGATCACAAGCTCCATAAACATCACTTCACCACCATCATTGGTGGGGTGTGCCGGTGGATTTTGAGCATTGGAGCCCCAAGTGAAGTCGTTCAAGAATACGAATCCGATTTTACCGATTTTCTGACCATGGTCGTCCACGCCCATGAAGATCATTTTATCTGCGGGATACACCCACATAGGTCTAATATTCTCAAATTCAGGAACTTCTACGCTGTTCAACACTATGGGATCGCTCCAGGAATTTCCGCTATCTTGAGAATAGGAAATGTAGATTTCAGGTACCAGTGAAAATTCAGCATAATCAGGATCGCTATTCACGTTTGCTTCCATGGCTCTGCGGCTATCCTGCCACACTGCTACCAGCTGACCCATCCCATTTGCTTCAGTGATTCTGATGTTGTTGTAGTGAAATATCATAGCATCTGAATGCAGGGATTCATCCCAATGCGGGAAGGGATAGATTATCTCAGGATTAAGATATTGATTACCATCGTTCCCGGGGAAGTATTCCGGTTCACCCCAGGGAGCTTCAAGATCCCAGGGAGTCCAGGCTTCATTATGGGTATCAATGAAATCTTTGATTGGATAGATCTCTTTTACAGTAAAATCATTGGTAATGGGATTGTAGATTAAGGACTTCACAGAATGGAAATCAGCCCAGAATCCACCGCCAGTGGTGCTCTGTGCCCAGAGACCGGGGAAGATCAATCTGCCAGCGTCGTCAATAATGCCATTGCGATGGCCAGAGTTTACTACAGACCACACGAGTTCATTATCGGGATATGGCACATCGCCATCACCCACGAAGTATCCGGTGCCTCCAGGAGTGCCTGCAGGATTCCATGATTGCAGGTGACTGGATCCCATGATGCGGGTCCAGGTTCCTTCGCCGTAGTTGTCACATTTGAAGATGTCCACATCTGGTTCTTGAATAGGGGTGCTACCGTCAGCTTCATAGGCAAAGTGGTATCCGGTATAATAAAGATTACCCAGGTCATCGGCGGTAAGCGTTAGAGATGGCCGCCGCCATGTCGAATCATGATTCCATTGGTCGAGCTCCGGAATGGTAGTATGATTCCAGACCAGGGGGATGGACGATTCGATCATATCACCATTGAAATCGGCGAAAACGATATACGCATTCTCGCTGGGGCCGAATGTGTGAGAAACCATATTGCCCATGGCAACATACACTCTTCTCATTCCGGCTACGGGAGAGGGTCCAATTTTCGCCGTGGGCCAGAGAAATTCGTTATCAGCAGTAGGGTCTCCCACTGGTGGATCAATTGTAATGGGATTGTCGACAATGATTTCCAACGGATTGAACAAGCCAGAAATCCCCTCGATAAATGCGTCAGAGGTAAACTGCACCTCATACTCTTCGTCGTCATCGGCATTGCAGTGCCAGGCATACAAGGCTTTTCCGGTTTCAGGATCCACTGCCAGGGTTGGGAATCCCTCTTCGTTTGCAAACGGCGTGATTTCGTTTATTTGAATCAAATCCCCACTGGTAGTGAGATGAGCATAAAAAGCGCGACGGGTGCCAGTAGGAGTACGTTTGCCATGAAAGGTGAGGAAGTATCCGGGATAGCTATCGTTCGGAATTAAACGAAGCGGAGTGCCGTTGTAGCTTCCGATCATATAGTCATAGAAGCTTGTCATCATTGACGTAGGCTCTTTCGTAAAAGTATAGCCTGGTACATTACGAGAGTCAGAGACGAGGCGACCCTTGGTCTCCATCTTAATCAGTGTCCTTTCACCAGCAGGCTGCATGGTTTTTGCGCAAACCAAAGCCATCAGAAAAGACATGCAAACAACCAGTAATATGCTCTTTTTCATCGTTCCTCCTTAAAAGATCGTAAAAAAATGGTTGCTCATACAAATTCTGACCGATGGTAACTCATTTGCTCCGGTCAGCTGATGCCAAACATTATATCATGTGAAAAATCCGTCAACCTAAATTCCAGTTTCAAGAGCAAATTGCGGATGGAAGCAGAGTCAGAAGCAAAGATTTGCTCCTGCAAAAAAGGGGACGCCGCATTTGGCATCCCCTTTATGGTATTTGGTGTATTGATTATTCGCTAAGTTTCTTGTATTGCTCGTAGCGTTCCTTGAAGAAAATTGCGGAACACTTTTCAAATTGCTCAGCCCGCTCGGGGAAGATTCTGTGCAAACCGCTATAGCGTCTTTCGGTTTTGATAAAATCTGCAACGCTCATACTGGGTTCTTTGCTATCCAGAATCAAAGGATTCTTTCCTTCCAGTTTGCGTTGAGGATTGTAGCGATAGAGCAGCCAGTATCCGGCATCCACGGCAGCCTTTTCATGCTTCTGACTCATGGACATATCGATGCCATGGTTGATGCAAGGTGCATAGGCAATGACGATCGCCGGGCCGGGATATTCCTCAGCTTCCTTGATGGCTTGCAGAGCCTGGTTCTTATTGGCACCCATGGCGATGGCGGCCACATAGACGTAGCCATAACTCATCATCATCATGCCCAGGTCTTTCTTATTGGTGGTTTTACCGGCTTCGGCAAAACGGGCAATGGAACCCATGGGGGTGGATTTTGAGGCCTGACCACCGGTATTGGAATACACTTCGGTATCCAGTACGAAGATCTTGATGTTTTGATTTGAGGCCATCACGTGATCAAGACCACCATAACCGATGTCATAGGCCCAGCCGTCACCACCGATAGCCCAGATGGATTTCTGAACGAAGTAGTCCTTCAATTCATCCACTCTGCGCAGCAGTTTGGCACAGCCTTCACAAGCCTTTTCAATGGCTCCGGGCAGCATGGTGCGGATCTTTTCGGCATTGGCCTTGGTTTCAGGATCCACTTTGTCCCAATTTGCCAGGGCATAACCGATGGCTTCCTTGAGGGCGGGATCGATGCCTTTTTCCATCAAAGCTTCGGCAGCTATTTTCAGTTGTTTACGATGGCTGTTCACTGCCAGACGCATACCGAAACCATATTCGGCGTTATCTTCAAAGAGGCTGTTTGCCCAGGCGGGGCCTTTGCCATCTTTGTTTTTGGCGTATGGCATGGTGGGGAAGGTGCCACCCCAGATGGAGGAGCAGCCGGTGGCATTAGCGATGATCATGCGATCCCCAAAGAGCTGAGTGAGCAGCTTGATATAAGGGGTTTCACCGCAACCGGCGCAAGCTCCGGAGAACTCAAGCAAGGGCTGTTTGAACTGGCTTCCCTTCACTGTGGCTTCTTTGAAGTTACCCAGGACATCGTTGGGAAGCTTCTCGAAGAATTCGTAGTTGGCTTGTTCGCCAGCTTCACGTTCTTCTTCGATCGGGCTCATCACGAGGGCTTGTTTCGGGCATTCATTCACGCAGACCCGGCAGCTTTGACAATCATCGATATAAACCTGGATCTTGTATTGATAACCTTCAGCGCCCATTGCTTTCAGAGTCTTGAAGGAGCCGGGGGCAGCCTTCAGATCTTCTTCTTTGATCAGTTTGGCGCGGATTGCGGCATGGGGGCACACAAAGGAGCATTGGTTGCATTGGATGCAGTTTTCGGAGATCCATTTGGGTACTGCGGGAGCCACACGGCGTTTCTCCAACTTGGCAGTTCCGCTTTCCACATAGCCATCCAGCGGCATCTGGGAAACCTTGATCACATCGCCCTGTTCACGCATGATCGGCTCTATCACGTCTTTGACAAATCCCGTGGAGCCTTCTGGTACAAGTTGCTTGCGGGGAGTGCATTTGTCTGGAATGGAAGCGGGGACATCAACTTCCACCAGAGCTTCGTTTACTTTATCCACTGCATTCAGATTCATCTTCACGATCTCATCACCTTTGCGGGCATAAGTCTTTTTGATGGATTCCTTGATCAGTGATATGGCTTCATTGCGGTCCATCACGCCGGAAATCAGGAAGAAAGCGGTCTGCATCACAGTGTTTACTCTGCCGCCCAGTCCCACTTCTTCAGCTATTTTCAGGCCATCGATATTGAAAAACTTTATCTTATTGGTGATGATGCTTTCCTGCATCTCACAGGTGAGGTGGTTGAAGGCTTCGTCACGCTCCCAATTTGAATTGAGCAGGAATACGCCGTTTTCCTTGATACCCGAAAGCAGATCATAACGTCCGATGAAGGCTTGGTTGTGGCAAGCTACAAAGTCTTCACGGGCAACCAGATATTGGCTGTGGATCGGGGTTTTGCCAAAGCGCAGATGGCTACGGGTGATTCCGCCGCTCTTTTTACTGTCATATTGGAAATAACCTTGAACGTTCAGGTCTGTATTGTCACCAATGATCTTGATGCTGTTTTTGTTTGCACCAACCGTGCCATCCGAACCCAGACCCCAGAACTTGCAGGAAATGGTTCCCTGGGGAACGGTGTGGATGATCTCATCCAGGGGTAGAGATAGCTTGCTGACGTCGTCTTCGATGCCCACGGTAAAGCCATGGAAGCCACCAGCTGCCAGATGCTTGTAGATGGCAAGCACCATTGAGGGAGTGAATTCCTTGCTGGAAAGGCCATAACGTCCACCAATGATGGATAGATCACAGCGATCTTTGAGGGCAGAAACTACATCAAGATAAAGGGGTTCGCCAATTGAGCCGGGTTCCTTGGTGCGATCAAGCACGGCTATGCGCTTCACACTTTGAGGAACTGCAGCACGGAAAGCATCCACGCTGAAAGGACGATACACACGAACCTTGACCAGACCAAGCTTCATTCCGCGCTCTTTGTTCAAATACTCAATGGTTTCCTGAACGGTTTCGCAACCGCTACCCATGGCAACAATCACGTCTTCGGCTTCTGGATGACCGACATAATCAAAGAGTTTATAATTGCGGCCAAGCTTTGCGCCGACTTCATCCATGATCTGTTGAATGATCGCAGGAGCATTCTGATATTGCAGATTGCTGGTTTCGCGACCTTGGAAATAGACATCCGGCCCCTGTTGACCGACCTTCACTCGCGGTGTGTCCGGGGTCAAGGCGCGTTTGCGGAAATCTTCGATCAAAGCTGGATCAATCAGTTCGGCCATGGTCTCATAATCCACCACATCCACCTTCTGCAGTTCGTGAGAGGTGCGGAAACCATCAAAGAAGCAGAGGAAAGGAATTGAGGTTTTCAGAGTGGCGAGCTGGCATACAATCGCCAGATCCATCACTTCCTGGACACTGTTACACGCTACAAGGGCGTAACCAGTATTGCGCGCACTCATCACATCGGAATGATCTCCAAAGATGGAAAGGGATTGCGCTGCCAGTGAACGGGCGGTTACGTAAAATACTGTGGGGAGCATTTCTCCTGCAATTTTGTGCATATTGGGCAACATCAGCATCAGACCCTGAGATGCGGTAAAAGTCGTGGTTAAGGCTCCTGCAGAGAGGGCCCCATGCACAGCGCCTGCTGCCCCAGCCTCGGATTGCATTTCCATTACATCAACAGTAGTGCCAAAGATGTTTTTGCGGCCTTCGGATGCCCAGGCATCGGAAAGCTCACCCATTCCGGACGAGGGAGTGATGGGATAGATCGCAGCGACTTCGTTGAAGGCATAGCCCACATGAGCTGCTGCAGTGTTTCCATCCATCGTAGCTTTTCTTTGTTTAGCCATTATGGTAAACTCCTTGTATGCTTTATTTTAGATAATATCATTGCATTACAATCATCTGATTTTAGCGGGCACTTTGTGTCAATGAAAATCGCTAGGGGAAGCCATCCCGCTGTGCTTGAGAAGAGACAATTGAGATTTGCACACGGATTGCGCGGATTTATGGGATTTGTAATGGAACTCTGATCTCCATGATCTTGGGGGGGATGATATTGCACGTTATTCGTACAGCTTGAGACCTTCGGCATCGGTGGAGTCTGTCCGGTCAGGCTTATATCGTGTTTAGTTTGAAATGATATAATCCATACCCAGCCCACCACCCCATGTTGTTTGGGGGCTGAAGCCCCATGCCCCTTTTGGTTATGTCATTTCAAAGTGGAAACTGCATTACATCCCTAATCATCAGCTATTGACTATTAGAATCTGCGTTAATCTGCGCATTTTATCTGCGACAATCTGCGGGAAATATCAATCTAATTCGAAGGCAAAAAAATGGCATCCCGTAGGGGAATCGAACCCCTGTTGCGTGACTGAGAATCACGAGTCCTAGGCCACTAGACGAACGGGACGCATAAAATAAAAGGCGGAAGTGCCGCCGAATCTATATCTCAGTGTAGCTAAAAGTGGCGACCCCTAGGGGAATCGAACCCCTCTTGCAAGAATGAAAATCTTGAGTCCTGACCGATAGACGAAGGGGTCGCAAACTTTTGGTGATCCAGGGCAGGCTCGAACTGCCGACTCTCTGCTTAAAAGGCAGATACTCTACCACTGAGTTACTGGACCATTTTTTCACTGTGTTTAGGCAAACAATTTGAAAGCCCTTTTTGTGTCAAGAAAAAAATAGCTAACTCCTAGTTACCAAAGCCATGATCTTCACTGGGAACAAGGCTTTGAGCCTGATCGTTCACACGAACAGATAGAGTGCTCATTGATTGCCCTCACGATGCGGTTACCTTGTGGTCACAAAAGTAACGGCAAGGTGACCGCATCGAGACGGTAATAAATGAGTGTGATCCGCAAATAATCATTCGCAACATAGAAGTTCATCTGGCTTTGTTTCTATCCCTTGTTTATAATATTAGCAAAGCCGATATATGTTCAAACACATTAGTTCTGGCGATTGATTCGTAACATATAAAGCAATAGGAGAGATTATGGGGCCCATCACCGAGCACCACTTGATGCTGTTTCTGATCCAATTTGCCTTGCTGTTGGGTTTGTGTAAGGCAGCGGGGTATTTGTTCGAAAAGCTCAAGCAATCCAGTGTTACCGCGGAACTTTTGGTAGGCATTGTACTGGGGCCTGCCATTCTGGGCAAATTAGCCCCGGATTTGTACAATTACATTTTCCCGGATAACGTTGTGCAGCGCTCGATGTTGGAGACAATTGCCTGGTTTGGGAACTTCTTTTTGCTGATGGAGACGGGATTGGAGGTGAATTTCTCCCGGATCTGGCATCAGCGGGGAGATGCAGTCAAGCTTTCGATGGTAGATTTGGTTGTGCCGATCTTGCTAAGCTTTTTACCAATCTATTTCCTGCCCGATCATTATCTGAACGATCCCTCGCAGAAAGTTCTGTTTGCTCTGTTTATCTCTGCTATCATGACGATCTCGGCCTTACCAGTGGCGATTCGGGGCATGCGGGATCTGAACATCCTGAAAACCGATCTGGGCTTTTTGATCCTATCAGCTTTAACCATCAATGATATTGCGGGTTGGGTGATCTTCACCATCATTTTGGGTTTGTTTGCCCATGGCTCCTTTGAATGGGGATTTGTGATCCAGTTGGTGGGTTTAACTCTAGCGTTTACGATTATCAGTTTGACTCTGTTGCGCAAGCTTGTGGATAAGTCCGTAACTTTTATTCATAACAGGATTGGAGAAGGTACTGGCTTGAAGATCACCTTCATCATGCTGGTGGGGGCAATCTTTGGAGCCATAACCCTCAGGATTGGGATCCACTCCCTCTTTGGCTTCTTCATTGCTGGAACGATTTTGGGAGAAGCCACTCATATCAGTGAAAAAGACCGCTTTGTGGTGAATCGTCTGGTCTATTCGATCTTTGTACCGATCTTCTTTGCCAATATCGGTTTGCATCTGGATTTTATCGCCAATTTCGATTGGTTTTTGGTACTCTTGATCACAGTGATCGGCATTGCCTCCAGATTTGTAGCAGCCTATCTGGGGGGGAAATGGTCCCGGCAGGATAAAAGCAATCTGTTGATCATCGCCATCAATCACACTCCTGGCGGACAAATGCACATTGTTGTGGGTATGCTTGCCTATAGCAGTGGTTTGATCTCAGAAAAGGTGCTGGTGAGCATCATCGCCTCGGCAATTCTTTCCACTATCATCTTTGGTCCCTGGCTCTCCCAGGCGGTGCGGAAGATTCGTAAGGCACTATACAACATTGTGTTTTCCGAAGAAGATGTCTTTATTAATACCGCTGCCACAAATCAAGATGAGCTGCTAAGGGTGATGAGTGACAAAGTTGCTGAGCGCACCGGCATGGATAAACAGATGATCTATCACGAGATTTTGCTTCGGGAAGAACAGATGAGTACCGCGATGGGGCGTGGAATTGCGATTCCCCACGCACGGTTGGAAAAGCTGGATAAATCCTATATCTTTGTGTTCCATACAAATATTGGTTTGGAATGGGATAGCCCGGATGGCAATCTGGTGCGGCTCGTGGTTTTGGTGATCACCCCCAAGGAATCCCCCAATGCTCAGATCCAAATCCTGCAAGCTCTGGCTTCGGCCTTGCATGACCGGCCTACTGCACACAATCTGGTAACCAGCCGGGATAAACGCTATATGTGGGCTGCTTTGCGCAGTGAAATCAATGCCTGCGCTCAGTGTAGCCTGGATTGACGAGCCATCTTCGAGGTATCTACAAACCGTATAGCACGCTGTGCTGGCTTTGCCCCATCAGGGTAAAGATTTCGCGCAGAGTGTCAAAATTGATATCGCTCATTTTGCGAAAACGAAGACAGCCAACCCCCTTATTCACCTTACCCAGTTCACTCATGTGATCCCGAAAGATCTTCAGTGTTTCCACAGATGCCACGTAGAAGCTGAGGTATGCCTTGCGAGGCGATACCCCCAGGGCGGGTACTCCGGAAAACATCAGATTGAATATGTTTGGGTACACGATCCCGATTTCCGGCTCCGGCACACATTCTTCATAAAGCTGAAACACCATATCCATGCGCTCTTTATCGGCAACACTCAGATTGTCATATTGCTCCCTGGCTTTTTCACTGAACTTTATCATCATAACATCCAATTTTTTAATTAGAACCGTATCTGCATCACTGTGATGCCCGGCATTTGGATAAAATAATCCTAAGAGCCAGGATGCCAAACCGAGATAGCAACTGGGTAATAAACAAAAGCTTGCTTGACAATCGAGTGCATATTCCTGAAGTGGTACTCGCTTGAATTATCTGTGATTTAGGCGAAATACTACATCAAGAAGGAAAGAACAATGGAAATCAGCAAAACTTATTCTCCGCAAGACATCGAGAAGAAGTGGTATCAAATCTGGGAGGAGCGTGGCTATTTTGCTCCCCGCGGTGAAGGCAAACCCTTTACTATCCTGATCCCACCCCCCAATGTAACCGGAATCCTGCACATCGGTCATGTGCTCAACAACACCCTTCAAGATGTAGTAGTCCGTTATCACAGAATGACTGGCGTGCCCACCTTGTGGCTGCCCGGCGTGGATCATGCCGGAATTGCCACGCAGAACATGGTGGAAAAGCAGCTTGCTAAAGAAGGCCAGACTCGTCACCAGATAGGCCGTGAAGCCTTGGTGGAAAAGATCTGGGAATGGAAGCACGAAAAGGGCGGAATCATTCTGGATCAGCTAAGGTTGCTGGGCGCTTCCTGCGATTGGAACCGTCTGCGTTTTACCATGGATGATATGCTTTCCCGCGCTGTGAAAGAAGTGTTTGTGAGCCTCTATGAAGACGGCTTGATTTACAAGGGCAAATACATCATCAATTGGTGTCCGCGCTGCGTGACCGCTTTGGCCAATGATGAAGTGGAGCACGCCGATGAAAGCGGCAAGCTCTGGCATATTCGCTATCCTTACGCGGATGGCAAAGGTCATGTGACTGTGGCAACCACGCGTCCGGAAACGATGCTGGGTGACGTGGCTGTGGCAGTGAATCCCAAAGATGAACGTTATACGAATCTGATCGGCAAAGAGCTAATCCTGCCGCTCACCGGACGCACAATCCCGGTGATTGCCGATGATTATGTGGATAAGGATTTTGGAACTGGCTGTGTGAAGGTAACCCCCGCGCATGATCCCAATGATTTTGAGATCGGCAGAAGGCATGATCTAGAGCAGCTTTTGGTGCTGGATGAACATGGCATCATGAATGAAGCCGCCGGAGCTGATTTTGTGGGACTGGATCGCTATGCCTGTCGTGACAAGATCCTGGAGATGCTTGCTGGACAGGGCTTGCTGGAAAAAACCGAGAATCACGAACATGCTGTGGGACACTGCTATCGTTGCGATACTGTGATCGAGCCCTATCTTTCGGATCAATGGTTTGTGAAGATGGAGCCCTTAGCCAAAAAAGCTATTGAAGTGGTGGAATCGGGTGAAGTTCGCTTCCAGCCTGAACGCTGGACCAAGGTCTATATGCACTGGATGAATAACATCCGGGATTGGTGCATCTCCCGTCAGATCTGGTGGGGGCACCGCATTCCGGCTTATTATTGCGAAGATTGCGGGCACATGATGGTGGCCAAGGAAATGCCGGCACATTGCAGCAAGTGCTCTTCCAGCAAGTTGCGTCAGGATGAAGACGTGCTGGATACATGGTTTTCAAGCTGGCTCTGGCCTTTTTCCACCATGGGTTGGCCGGAAGATGCCGAAGATATCAGGCGCTTTTTGCCTACTCAAGTGCTGATTACGGCCCCGGAGATCATCTATCTCTGGGTTGCACGTATGATCATGAGTACCCTGCATTTCAAGGGTATGATTCCCTTTGACACAGTGCTGCTGCATGGTACCGTGCGCGACGAAATCGGCAGGAAAATGAGTAAGTCCCTGGGCAATTCGCCCGATCCTATTGACATAATTGAACACGTGGGTGCTGACGCCCTGCGTTTTTCCATGATCTTCAATACTCCCAAAGGCGCTGATGTGGTATATAGCGATGCCATATTAGAAGGTGGACGTAACTTTGCCAATAAGATCTGGAATGCCTACCGCTTCATCATGATGAATGTGAACGAGATCGAAGGTCTGCCCCAAAAAGCTGAATTGCAATTGGAACTGGCGGATCGTTGGATTATCTCCCGGCTCAATGAAGTGGCTGGTATAGCTCGGGATCATTATGAAAACCTGCGTTTGAACGATGCCGCACAGTGCATTTTTCAGTTTATTTGGGATGAATATTGCAGTTGGTACATTGAGCTGGCCAAGGATCGTCTGAAACCCGAAGCAGAACCGGCTTCACGCCTCACAGCAAAGTATGTGCTGCTGGATGTGATGCAGGCTTCAATGCGGCTCCTGCACCCCATCATGCCCTTCATCAGTGAAGAAATCTGGCAATCGATCAAGGAAATCTTCCCCATGGATGACGAAGCTCTGATCATTGCTCAGTTCCCGATACCCGACCCCGCTTTAATCAATCCCGCTATTGCCGATGAAATGAGCCTGATGCAAGAAAGCATCACTGCTATCCGAAACCTCAGAAAGCAGCTCAACCTGCCACCAGCAACCATGGTCAGGATTGTGGCTCGTACTGCCGATAGCTCCCAGAATAAGTTGTTTGAGGATTATCTGGCCTATTTCCAAAGACTGGCACGCGTAGAGGAGATTGCCTGCGGTACAGATGTGGATAAACCCAAGCCAGCAATCAGCGCAGTGGTGCGCAATATCGAGCTCTTCCTGCCGCTATCCGGGCTGATTGATCTGGATGTAGAACGGGAACGCCAGCAAAAACAGATCGATAAACTCAGCAAGGAATTACTGGGGATTCAGAATAAACTGAACAACCAGAACTTCATCGCCAATGCCAAACCAGAAGTTGTGGATAAAGAGCGCGAGAAGTATAGCGAAGTAAATACCAAGCTGGAACTTATCAAGCAACAGCTACAGGATCTTACCTGATTTTGCTTGACAGAAGCAAGCTCATCAAAAGAGTTCCATCAAAATAGAGTGGGGCTATAGCTCAGTTGGTAGAGCGATTGGTTCGCAATCAATAGGCCAGGGGTTCGAATCCCCTTAGCTCCACCAGATATTGAAAGGGCGTCATTTTTGCCGCCCTTCCTTGTTTGATGCCTACTTACTAAATCGCATATCTTCGCGCTTTTCCAGGCTCTGTCCCACGCCGGAAGGAAAGATATCTGCCCTGATCATTGACGACACCGCCAAAGAGAAAACCGGTCGGCGGGTTGAGAACAGCTCCTGGTTTGTGGATCACTGACGCAAAGCATACTATATGGGATATCAGACAATCGTGGCCGCCTGGCACAATGGAGTTGTGACCATCTCATTGGACTTTGAGCTTAAGATCTGAAAGTCCGGGATCAAACATGCCAATAAGAGCAATTACCACAAAGGAACCCACACCGAGCAACGTCAAAGAATGGCAAAGCAGAAGCATCTATCTGCGCCGCTGGTCCATCGAAGTCGTGTTTCGAAGATCTCAAACAGTACTTCGGCTACGATCAAAGCAAATCGTCCAAGTACGCTCTACAAATCGCAGACTTGACTATCAGATGTGTTTTCTACAATATGTTTTGTTCACTGAATTATGATTATCCTGCAAAAAGCACCGATCAACTGCTGATTGAGTTCTATTCTGAAATGGAAGATAACTGGCTGGATATCTTCTGCTCCCTGGTCTTCGCCAATAAAGCTAAACACCTGCTTGAGTATGCATTATCGCTTGGTTACAGGGATGTTGCGCAACTCCTGAACGAATATGATCTCGTGTTGAAGCAGTTCATACACAGGCACTGGTATGATGATGAAATCGAAGAAATGGATAAATTCAACTATGCGATAAAGGGTTATCGTAATGCCGCATAACAATATACATCATATCACTGTCAAAACGATGCTCCATTTTTCAAGCACTTAAGTGTAGGTAAGATTAGTTACCAGTATTATCTTTCGGGATGTTCTACAAATATATTCGTGTGCGCTGCATAGCGAAATATTTTCGAATACTGGAATATATTTCTTGACAGTTCTTGAATGCACTAAAATCTTGGTCTTGAGAAAAAAACAAGGAGTTTAACATGCTAAGACGATTTGTTGATTATTTTCTTATCCTGTTAGTCGCAACTGTCTGTTACGGACATTTATGGGGCGCCGATTTCGAAAATGACGCGCTGGACGAAGCTGAAGCAAAAAGGGATATGATGGCCTATGTGCAGTCCACCTTCCCACATCGCTTTGGCAACAATCTACA
>JALNYD010000353.1 GCA_023230025.1 Candidatus Cloacimonadota bacterium
TACCCCCTCCCAATTGAGCAAATCCAAGCCATGTATAACAAATGCGATAGCCTTTACATCCTGGAAGAAGGTATGCCGATAGTTGAAGAACTGACCAAAGGTCCCAGTTTTGAGGGGATGAAACCCATCCACGGCCGTCTTGATGGCACACTTGAGCGTGATGGGGAACTGAATCCGAATAAAATTGCCAGAGCCCTGGGTTTGCCAGACAGCTATGGAAAGGATGTCCCGGAAGTGGTTACCGGACGTCCTCCTGCGCTTTGTGTGGGCTGTCCTCATGCAGATAGTTACCTTGCCCTGAATGAAGCGGTGAAAGATTATGGTCGCGGCCACGTATTCAGCGATATCGGGTGCTATACCCTGGGCTTTATGCCTCCTTACAATGCGATCAATTCCTGTGTTGATATGGGCGCTTCCATCACCATGGCCAAAGGCGCTGCGGATAGCGGCCTCTTCCCCGCCATTGCCGTGATTGGCGATAGCACATTCACCCACAGCGGTCTCACCGGTTTGCTGGATTGCCTCTATGACAAATCTAACGTGATGATCGTGATTCTGGACAATTCCACCACAGGAATGACCGGGGGTCAGGATTACACAGCCTTTGGCAAGCTGGAAAGCATCTGTCTGGGACTGGGAGTGGAAAAAGAACACATCCGCACCTTTGTGCCCTTCAAGAAGAACTTTGACGAAATGGTTCAGATATACAAGGAAGAGATAGCCTATGAAGGCGTTTCTGTGGTGATTCCAAAACGCGAGTGCGTTCAAACCCTGAAGAAAAAGCACAAGATGGAGGCAAAATAATGAAGAAGGATATCATTCTCGCAGGAGTGGGAGGACAGGGAATCCTAACCATCGCCACCATTCTGGGACACGCCGCACTTAGCCGGGGCTGGCAATTGAAGCAAGCCGAAGTTCATGGCATGAGTCAACGCGGAGGAGATGTGCAAAGCCATTTAAGACTCTCCGATGCTACGATCTGGAGCGATCTGATCCCAATGGGCCAGGCTGATATGATCTTCTCCGTGGAGCCCATGGAAGCCTTGCGATATCTGCCCTATTTGCACTCGGAAGGATGGATCATCACAAACTCCACTCCTTTCAAAAACATCCCCAATTATCCGGATGTCGAAGCGGTCTATGCACAAATCCGCGCCACCAAGAATCATCTGCTCTTTGATGCGGATACCATTGCAATTGATATCAACGCCCGCCGCGCAATGAATATCGTGGTGTTGGGCGCGGCTATTGCCAAGCTTGGTTTTAGCAATGAAGAGATCGAAGCCAGCATCAAAGCGATCTTTGCCCGCAAGGGAGAAAACGTGGTTGAATCCAATATCGCAGCCCTCAGAGCCGGGATGCAGATTAAATAGCACATAACAAATTACTACATTAAGAAAACCCGGGTTCATCCCGGGTTTATCTTTTACAATAGATATATTGCTTGAATCTAAAATGACTTTTCCAACAAACTCATATCCACTTGTTCGGCAAGAGCTTTCAAATCATCCGGACTTTTGATATCCTCGCCTTCAATAATCACTGTGATCTTTGAACCGACGCTGATGGTGAGCGTTCCGGAATCATTGTCTTTATCATAATCCATTGTGCCGGTGTAACCCTTAACGCGTACCTGACTGGTTGAAGCAGCCATTCCACCAAACATGGAGGCAAATCCACTGAGAATGTTCCCGGTCTGACCCACTGCACCACCCGTGGTGATCGTGACATCGTAACTGCCATTTCCCTTTGTATAATGGCCAACTGCGGCAACAGCATTGGCACTGCCAATAATCGCTCCAGCCTGTCCCAATGAGCTGGCTTCCTTGCCTTCAAATGTGAATCCCTGAGGTTTTTCAGGAATGTGTTTCAACAAATCTTCCGCCATGATTTCACTGATTTTGGCTTGAGCGTAATTCAACTCTTCCTGAGCCTTGGCATAATCACCGGCGTTGATCAATGACTTGGCCGCATCCAGGCTTTCCAGGGCTTCTTTCTTGGCTTCCTGAGCAAAGAGGCCAATTACTAAAACCAATAGCAGGGTCAAAGCAAGTAACTTTTTCATGGTTATCTCCTTGATTTTGTGTACTTGGTTTTATCATATCTACATTGGACTTTTTGTCAACAAAGAAAACATCGACGGTTCTTCAACCTCTCTTTTGCTGATGTATAACAACCTGATCTGCAGTATCTTAAGAAACCTCAACTGCAAGGCTGGCAAATTGTCTCACAACTATTTAGGATGTGTCAACTCGCTTCTTCCCCCTTTGATTGCCGTCACGATGCGGTTACCTTGTGGTCACAAAAGTAACGGTAAGGTAACCACATCGTGACGGCAACTAATGGGGTGCGACTTGTATCGTAACTTTTCATAGCTAGCGGGAAATGAGAGGCAAGTCGACACAATCACATACTGGTGAGAACTTGTTTTGAATGATTGAAACGGCTGGAAGCCATTGCCACGATCAAGCGGCTGGAAGCCATTGCCACGATCAAGCGGCTGGAAGCCATTGCCACGATCAAGCGGCTGGAAGCCATTGCCACGATCAAGCGGCTGGAAGCCTTTCCCACGATCATACGGCTGGAAGCCATTTCCACAGATTACCTGCAGATCTGAAATGAAGGCTTCCAAACCCTCATTTCACTTTCTTCTGACTGGATAGAGTGAAGGTCCATAGCCGAAACCTGTATCTTCCGTCTCCTAAAATGCCCACTCTCCACATTAGCTGTGCACTAACTGCAATTTTTCATTTGACTAATTGGGCTGGATTGTAAGATTTGTATTTTGTAAAGTTGGTGCTGATTCATGCATAGCTATTCAGATGATTTAGTGAAAGCGAGAAGTTAAAGGTATTATTTATGATATTTCAGATCTTTGGTATCAGGAGGCTTGGAGGCTTGACTATCCGTGCTTAAGCCAGGCAATCCCAAGGCAAACCAGGAGCGTCT
>JALNYD010000354.1 GCA_023230025.1 Candidatus Cloacimonadota bacterium
TCCGTTTAGGAAATGATAAGCATTATCTTACTTGCTGCAAATGAAATGCTGGAGCCTTGCGATAATTTAATGCCTGCTTCCTTGCCTATAGCTGTGTTCACAGAACCCACAATTCACGTTCTTTTTGGGGACTGGATTCAACAATAAACGTCGGCAACATACAGGAGGTGATACTGATACCTCACACTTTATTCTTGCTAACGGCACAAAACTTGCTTATCATGTTGATAGCAAAAACTAAACTCAGATAAGGAAGGATGTATGAAAAACTCCGCTTTAATCTTATTGTTGCTGGCAGTATTTACTATGCTAAGCGCAGTCCCACGTGAATTAGTGGTAGTGGAAATTGCCACTGGTACCTGGTGTGGGTATTGTCCAGGGGCAGCTATGGGTGCTCACGATCTCCTGGACAACGGTCATGCTGTCGCCATAGTTAAAAACCACAATGGTGATCCCTATGCCAATACTTACTCCAATGCAAGAAACAACTACTACGGAGTTAGCGGGTTCCCAACTGCATATTTTGATGGCTTGAATCCCTCTGTAGGCGGCAGTGCCACTCAATCCATGTATAGCAACTACCTGCCAAAAGTTAATGCCCGTCTGGGCGTTCCAGCCAAATACACCATCAGCGCTAATGGTTCCATGAACGGGAACGATATCACTGTGATGGTTACAGTGGCCAAACCAGAAGCAGATACAAACACAAACGTAGTCTTACATTCATCTGTAACTCAATCCCATATTCCTGCTAACTGGGGCAATCAGACTACTGTCGAAAATGTAAACCGAGTGATGTCCCCCAATCAGAATGGCACCCCAATCAATCTGGGCACTGGTGAATCTACAACTGTCAATCTGAGCTTCACCCTGGACTCCTCCTGGAACTTCAATCTCACAGATCTGGAACTAGTGCTTTGGCTGCAAAATGTAAGCACCAAGGAAACTCTGCAGGGCAAGAAGTATTCCATTCCTGCTCTCACCGGAGCTTTCCCTATCTCCATGGATGAGATCAATTTCCCGGATATGTATGTAAATGGTGTTGCAACCCAGCCTATAACTTTGAACAACTTCAGTGAATCCGTGGTTAATGCCACTCTTGCCATTGACAATCCCATCTTTGGTGTTAGCAATACCAATCTCAGCATCCCTGCAATGCAAGCAACCACTGTAGATGTAACCTTTGCTCCCACTGCCGCTCAGAACTATGCCGGCACCCTGACCATAACCGGTAACTTCATGAATCACCCCAATATCAGCATACCCCTTTCCGGCCTTGGCTTCAACAACGCTGCTCCATCCGTGACCAACGTGCAGATTGCCGGACCTCCGGTGATCATGCAAACCATCACTGGCAGCTATACCTTCAATGATGCTGATGGTAATACGGAAGGGGAAAGCATCCAGAAGTGGTATCGTATCATTGGCGAAACACCGCAGCTTATCAGCGGTGCAAACAGCGACAGCTACACCATCGTGGAAGCTGATCTGGGATCTCAGCTTGCGTATGAAGTTACTCCTTATGACCAGCATGGAATGGCAGGAACGCCTGTAATGAGTGAATATACCATTCCCATCGAAGCATTGCCTGCACCAAACAATTTCAATGCTGTGCTGAATCCACCCGATACTGTTGTTCTCACCTGGGAGCGTCCTACTCATTTCGAAGGTGCAAAAGGATTTGTGGGATACCGCATCTACCGCAGTGGCCTGAATATTTCTACAATCACCAATCCCAACACTCTTACTTTCTCAGATACTTATGTGCCGGATGGAACATATGAATATTGGGTTTGTTCCTTGTTCAACAACCCGATGACAGTTTCCGAGCCGTCTAACATTGTTACCATCGTTGTGGGCGAGACATCAAATCAAGATATCGTTACCAGCCCATCTATCGCTCTAAATGCAAGTCCCAATCCGTTTAAAACAAATACTCAGATTCAAATGAAAAGCTCTGCCAATAGCGACATCAAGCTTAGCGTATTCAACCTGAAGGGTCAGATGCTGCAAAGCTGGACTATCAAGGCAGATGCTGCGGGATTAGCCACCCAGAATCTTGATGCCAGCACCATGGATAGTGGAGTTTACTTCTATCGCATGGAATCTGCAGGCAAGACCGTCACAGGCAAGTTGATCCGCGTAAAGTAATACTCAGTCTTCTGATAAATACACCCGGGATTTGTGTCCCGGGTATTTTTTTATTGGATTACATCCGTGAACCCGTTTGATACCATTGGAGTTCATGTGGCCACATCTAATCTCCAATGCAGCAAGTATCTAAACAGGCCAAACGGACTTCAATCGCATGTACTGGTTTTATCCCGGCGATGAAGTCCAAGACCCCCTGTAACGATTAGCAATGGAGTTAGATAGGATTGGGGGCTTGAACTCCATAGCCTTATCTGGATTTAGTGCTGTAGCATTGGAATGCTACGATACATGTCTATTAGTGCTGTAGCATTGGAATGCTACGATACATGTCTATTAGTGCGGTAGCATTGGAATGCTACGATACATGTCCATTAGTGCTGTAGCATTGGAATGCTACGATACCTGCCCATTAGATGTGGTCACTATGCCGTTACCTTGTGGTCACAAAAGTAACGGCAAGGTGACCACATCGTGACGACAACCAAGGGGCTTTGTCCCGTCCTAAACAAGCATTTTCCTGATCTGTTCTTTGAGCAAGCTATGTTGATGTTCATCCATACTCTTCGACACAGTAATGAAGTCAATAAAAGCGCCGTCTTTCATAATGGCTATGCGGTTTGAGAGCTTGATCGCCTCGTCGATATCATGAGTTACCAAAATCACGGCCAAACCCAGGTTTTTGACTGTTTCTCCCAACCAATCCTGCAAGGTGCTTCGCGTGATTGCATCCAGATTTGCCAGAGGTTCATCAAGCAGTAAGACCTTGCTGCCAGTCACATAGGT
>JALNYD010000355.1 GCA_023230025.1 Candidatus Cloacimonadota bacterium
ATCTCAACCACTGAAACAACCGCCTTGCCCAAACCTTCTATAATAGCCGCAACAATCTGAGGTAAAGACTTTACTAGTTCTGGAATGGCTTTCACAAGCCCGGCAGCAAGCTGTACGATAAGCGTAATTCCCAATTCTATGATCTTCGGCATATTGTTCGTCACAAAGTCAATGATTGTTGTAATTATCCTCGGCAGTGCTTCAATTAGTTCTGGCAATGCATTTAAAAGTCCCTGCGCCAGTCCCTGAATCAATGTAAAAGCAGCTTCAAGGATTTTGTCCATATTATCCAGCAGCCCTTGCACAATGGTGATCACTGCTTGAACCGCTGCTGGAATTAGCTCAGGTAATGCTTCTCCAAGCCCCATTACCAACGCTGTGATTAGCTGTACCGCCGCATCAATGAGTAAAGGCAGGTTATCAATGAGTGCTCCGACAATGGTCATGACCGCATCTACTGCTGCTGGAATCAGCTCCGGCAGCAGGCTCAAGAGAGTTTGAAGCACCTGAGAGAACAATTCAGTTACAGTTTGCAACAGCACGGGAAGCAGATCTTTGACTGCTGAGATAATCGCACCGGTTGCCTCCGGCAGAGCAGCCACTATATTTTCCAAAACCGGTACGATATTTTTAACTACAGCCTGAAAGGCATCCACAAGATTTTGTGTTAGGTTCGTCATATCAGCGTTCGCATTGCCAAGTCCTGCTATAAACGAACTTAGAGAGGCTTGTAAAAGACCAATGGAACCGCTGATGGTCTGGGTAGACTCTCTTGCGAAGTTGCCAGCATACTGTTCGGTTTTTTCAAAAAACATCTGCATGGCGATCTCGGCCTTTTCGGCATTGGTTGCGCTATTCCAGGCAAAATCCAGCCCTTTTGCAAGAGCATAAGCTTCGATGGTAGTGGCGTTCATGGCGACACCCAGATTATCCATCATGGTGAAGTTACCCTTGGCTGCGCCAGCGATGGATTCCATAGCAGTCTGCATGTCAATACCCATAACCGAAGCCATATCTGCCGCTCGCTGCATGGCCTTCTCGGTAAGTTCCAGACTTTTTTGCTGATCGACACCAGCACCCTGAAACAGTGCGCCCATTTTGTTGGCGGTGGCAAGGTACTCGGATTGGGACAAGCCCAGATTCTTGTAGGCTTCTTCTCCCGTTTTTTGGATACGTGCAGCATATTCGCCAAACACAGCTTCAGAACCGCCAAGGTTCTGCTCAAGCTCACCAAACTGCTCCACGACCTCTTTTCCCAGCTTGATGGCAGCCGCGCCCGCTGCGGCCGCTGCAGCACCCATAGCCGCGCCAACACCTTTAAGAACGCTGCCCAGCTTCTCAAATTTCGAGCTGGATTTTTCGGCATTGTCTCCACTTTCCTTCAATTCGTCCCCAAGCTCGTCTGCACTTTCAGCAGACTGTTCGAGCTCGCGCTCCATTTTGTTCAGTTCGGCTTTTGCATTATTAAGCTGTATTTGCCACGACTGAGTACGTCTGTCGGTTTCTCCGAAAGATGAGGCGGCATTGGCAAGCGCTTTCTCCAAAGTAGCTATTTTTTCTTTCTGCAATTCGATCTCTTTGTTAAGCACCTTGTTTCTTGCAGTAACAGCTTCAACTGACTTATCCTGCTTGTCGAACTGAGATGCAACCAGGTTCATTTCACTACCCAGTACCTTAAAACTTTGGTTGATCTCACGAATGGCGTTTTTAAATTCCTTTTCGCCTTCAATCCCGATCTTTAAGCCAAAATTATCTGCCACATAACCGCCTCCTTTCCTGCAAAATCTTTAAATTCCATAAGGTATCACATCATCAATGGTCAGCATCCGCTTTGGTTTCGCCAGCCCTAAAAACTGCTTATGGCACTCCCATAAATCCAGCAGGTATCCAATAGGCATGAGCCATACTTCTTCCTCTGAACGGTTGAGCTGGACAGTACCGTAATATAGAAGCCGAGTGAACAATTCCTCATCGCTCACTCGGCCGGTGTGTTTTTTAAGTCATCCTCACTTTCAACGTTTCTTTTGGTACCCTTGAACATTGCTTCCATGATAGCGTCTTTATATGCTGCCAGTTCCAAGGGAGATGTGAGAAGTTCCACTGTCTCTTCAGTCAGGAGTTCATGCTTATCCTGATTTTTGAGGTTGTGTATCAAAATGCTCTGGTTGGCCAGCAGTGTAATCAGCCACACCACTTCGTCAAGAGCCATCTCGAATTTCTCGGTTTTCATCAGTTTCGTGCCGAGGTTTTCAAGACCGCCGTACCTTTTTGCAATCTCCTTTGTCGCTTTAGTGGTTAGAATAAGCTGATATTCTTCATCACCGATTTTGATAATCGCGCTTCTGTCATTATCTTGCATCATTCACTGCCTCCTCCCACAGCAAATACCGGCTCATAAACTTCCGTATACCAGCCGGTAATAGTTTCAGGCGATACACCGGGATCGTCTTCGCTGACCTCTGCCTTCCAAGGGTGCTTTCCCTGGCCATCTGGTTTGTTACGTCTCATGACTGTCCCTTCAATGGTGGGTGTCGAAAAGGTAATGCTATCACCTTTCGTTTGCAGATTTGTTGCCGGGATGCCGAATTTCACCCTGTAAAGCCAAAAATACCTGTACTTGCCGTTAGCTTTCTTGGCTCTAAAGCCGATTGCCACAGGCGCGCCTCCATCCTCGCTGGTGGAAATCAGCACCTTATTGTCATCAAGAGTGGCTCCCGTCAAAACCTCAGCAGCGTCTACTCCGATATCTGCAACACCAAGAGTCAGTGTGCCGCTTTGAAATTCCTTGACCACTTCTGCCGCCCCGTCATCGGCATAAAGTGTCGCCTCTGCCAGCTCCACAGAAAGTTCTGCCGTAATAGCCTTAGCCAGCGGAACAGGCGTGGCGTATGTCTCTTCTCCGTTTTCATTCTCAGTTATTTTG
>JALNYD010000046.1 GCA_023230025.1 Candidatus Cloacimonadota bacterium
GGTGAGCACGGGCCGCTTTCGATCATCTTCAATTTTGGGATCAGCACCGAGTTATTTCCGCTTCTGATTTTCATCGCAATCGGAGCTATGATTGATTTTACACCGCTATTGAAGAATCCCTTCATGCTACTGTTTGGAGCTGCAGCGCAGTTTGGTATTTTCGTGACCATTGTGATAGCTGCGGCCTTTGGTTTTCCAATCAAGGAAGCTGCTTCCATTGGCATCATCGGAGCAGCAGACGGGCCAACCTCCATATTCGTGGCCAATCGCTTTGCGCCCAATCTTTTGGGCCCCATATCGGTAGCGGCATATTCATACATGGCCCTGGTGCCGATTATTCAACCCCCGGTGATTCGGGCATTAACCACCAGGAAAGAACGCCAAATCCACATGGATTATCATAGCGGTGATGTGTCCAAAACTGTAAAGATCATCTTCCCGATTGCCATCACGATTGTTGCGGGGATCTTTGTTCCAGCATCCTTGCCCTTGATTGGCTTTTTGATGTTTGGGAATCTATTACGGGAATGTGGCGTGTTGGAGAGCCTTTCCAAATCTGCCCAGAATGAGTTGGGGAACATAGTTACCATTCTTCTGGGAATTGCCATTGCCAGCAAGATGGAGGGACAATATTTTCTGCGTCCTCAGACCTTGTTAATTCTGCTTCTGGGATTGGTGGCCTTCATTTTTGATACTGCTGGTGGAGTGCTGTTTGCCAAAGCCTTGAATCTGATCCGCAAGGAAAAGGTGAATCCGATGATCGGCGCTTGTGGCATTTCTGCCTTTCCAATGAGTGCCAGGGTGATTCATCAGATGGGTCAGAAAGAAGATCCCTTCAATTTCCTGCTGATGCCAGCAGTCAGCGTAAACGTTGGTGGACAGGTTGGATCGGTGATCGCAGGCGGCATCATCCTTGCTCTTCTGGCTTAGGAGCTTTTCATGACCAAAGAACTGATTGATCTTCTTGCCGCAGCGCGTAAAGCAGCCGAGTATGCTTATGTACCATATTCCGGATACAAAGTAGGTAGCGCCATCAAATGTGCAGATGGTAGCATCTATACTGGGTGCAATATTGAGAACGCCTCTTACTCCTTGACCATTTGTGCCGAAAGAACTGCCATCTTCAAGGCAGTGAGTGCTGGGAAAAAAGACTTTGTTGCCATGGCGATATATGTGGACAGCGATAAATCGTTCCCACCCTGTGGGGCTTGCCGGCAGGTGATTCACGAGTTTGCGCCAACTATCCCTGTTGTATATGCCAATCGGGATGAAACCGTGGAAAGCAGTATGGACATTCTCCTCCCTGGCGCTTTTAGTCTATGATTGATTTTCCGGAGCTGCTTTCCTGTATGGTCTGTCCGCATAACTGCGGAGTAAACCGCTATTTGGAAAGGGGATTTTGTGGAGCCAGCGCTAATCTTGCCATAAATCTGGCCCAGCTACACTTTGGGGAAGAGCCCCCGATATCAGGTTCCAGAGGTAGCGGGACGATATTTTTCTGTCATTGCAACCTCAAATGCGTGTTTTGCCAAAACTATCTGATTAGCAATCAAGGATATGGCAGTAGCTATGATCTGGAAAGCCTGGTGCAGATGATGCTGGATCTGGCAGAGCACGGTGCGCACAACATCAATCTGGTAACTCCTACGCATTACAGTCCACAAATCCGAAAGGCTATTGCTACAGCCAGATACAAGGGTCTGAACGTTCCCATTGTTTGGAACAGCAATGCTTATGAAAAGACAGAGGCTATTGAATCTTTATCAGGGTTGGTTGATATATGGCTCCCGGATTACAAATACTATCATCCGATCTATGCACAGAAATATTCATCTGCCCGGGATTACCCAAGCCAGGCATTCAAGGCGATAAAACAGATGTATGCACAATCCGGTCCCCTGAATCTGGATGAAAAGGGGATAGCACAAAAAGGTGTGCTGATCCGGATCCTGGTTCTGCCAAATGGACTTGCCGGGGCAGAGTTTAGTTTGCGCAAAATCGCGGAGGAGATCGGCATTGATGTGCCTCTTAGCCTGATGGCTCAGTATTATCCAGCGGGGAAAGCGGGTGATTATCAGGAACTCTCAAGAGGGATCAGCGATCATGAATATCAAAAAGTACTTGACACTGCAAGCGAACTGGGTTTTTCAAGTATTTATTCTCAGGAGCTGTCCTGCAGTGATTTTTGGACACCGAAATTTAAGCAGGACAACATTACCTTTTAATCACGTAAACCCATAGCTAGAGGAGTTTTGGATGAGAAGACTTTTTATACTGCTGGGATTATTTATGCTGTGCCTGCAGTTAAAAGCCAACCTTGATATCCGAATCGAAGGGGATACTTTTATTCTTCCCGAAACTGATATTAGTGGAATACCCTATGTAGGCATCAACGATATGCATCCCATCTTTCACAGCATCTGCAAACAAGATCGCATTGATCATAGATTGTATCTTCATACCTATGGAGAAACCTTCATCTTTATGGAGGGAAGCAGCTATTACAATTTCAAACTGGATTCATACAATATGCACTTTCCGATCCAGCGCATTAAAGACCAGTATTATGTGCCCAGTATATTTGTGCGGGAGAATCTACCGCTGCACTTTCCCAAGGATATGGTGTTTAAATCCGGTCAATTGCAACTTAGCAAACCAGTTAACCGCAATGTGAAGACGATTGTTCTTGATCCCGGGCATGGGGGCAAGGATCCTGGAGCAGTGGGACGCAAGCTTAAGGCTCAGGAAAAAGAAGTGAACCTGGGAGTGACTTTGAAGCTTAAACGGATGCTTGAGCAGGAATTAGGCTTGAACGTTTTGATGACTCGTAGTGATGATCGCTTTGTTTCTTTGGGCGATAGGACGAAGTTTGCCAATGACCGGCGGGGAGATTTGTTCGTAAGCATCCACACAAATGCTTCCAGGGACCCCAAATCAAAGGGATCGGAAACCTATTATCTGGCTACAGCGATGACCTCGGATGCCCGGGCGGTTGAAGCTTTGGAAAACCAGGTAGTAGATCTCTATGAAGGCGGCGCCGATGCGCGAAGCAAATATGATGATCTGGATTTTATCCTCAGTGATCTCAGTCAAACCGAGCATTTGGAAAGCAGCAATGAACTTGCCAGCAATATTCAACAAAATCTGGTGGCGGGATCGGGATTTTATGATCGGGGAGTGAAGCAGGCGAATTTCTATGTCCTGAGAGGAGCATTTATGCCTTCGGTGTTAGTTGAGCTTGGCTTCATTTCAAATCCGGAAGAAGAGAAGCTGCTGGTCAATGACGAATACCAGGAACGCCTGGCTCGTACCATTTTTGAGGGGATCAAGCGCTTTAAATACCGTTATGACAGGATTAGGAACACATGAGGCATAAAAAGAACAGGACTCACAGCAATCCCAACCAGGCCAGCGTAACCAGAATTGCAGAGGGAAAGCTAAGAGATGAATCTCTTGCTAGCATTGCGAAAAATGCCTTTATTTCCAATGTGAGCCATGAGATCAGGACTCCTATGAATGCCATCATGGGATTTGCCCAAATGCTCCAATCAACAAAACTTGATGCCAAGCAATCAGATTATGTGGATGTGATCCTCGATAGCGGCAGGAAACTATTGATCCTGATCAACAATCTCCTGGATCTATCCAATTTGCAAATGGGGAAGACCTCTCTGCATCCAGTGGATTGTGATCTGGATAAACTCACATCCAAGATTTGGAACCATATTCGCCCTCTGATTGCTGCTAAAAATCTGAAACCCATTTTGGAACGTCCGGAGCATTTACCCATGATTCGTGTTGATTGTGAAAAGGTGGAAAGAGTGCTCTGCTTCATCCTGTCAAATGCCCTGAAGTTTACCATGAAGGGGCATATCATACTGCGGATTCAGTTTGACGAGACAAGTCCCGGAAATGCTGAATTGGGTTTTGAAGTTGAAGATAGCGGTTGCGGGATTGAAGCAGACCGTCTGGAATATATCTTTGATGCCTTTGAACAGGCAGATAACAGCGTTACCCGGGCATATCCTGGTTTGGGTCTGGGCTTGAGTTTGTCCAGTAGATTGGTAGAGCTGCTGGGAGGACAAATAGGAGCTACTTCCACGCCTGGAGTGGGCAGTTGTTTCCACTTCAAGCTGCCAGTGGAAATATACTAAATGCCTCTGTATATAGCTTCTATAGCTCCACAAAGCCTGGCCTCGCAAGCCGGAATCCAAAGTGGAGAATCCCTGGTTAGCATTAATGCTCAGCCGATCAATGACTTTTTGGACCTGGAGTATTATAGTTCAGATTATCACCTGGAAATGGTAATTCAGGATGTCAGAGGCAAGAAGCGCAGAGTACATATATATCGGGAACTGGCTCAAGCTCTGGGCATTATCCCTCAACCCTATAAACACCGCAATTGTCAGAACAACTGTATCTTCTGTTTCATTGATCAGATGCCAAAGCAACTACGCAAAACACTTTACATGAAAGATGATGACTATGTGTTCTCCTTTGTGTATGGCAACTATATCACACTTACCAACCTGAGCGCAGCGGATTACAGACGCATATATAAACAGCATATCAGCCCTTTGTACATATCCCTACATAGCACGGATGCTGCTCTGCGGCAAAAGATGATGCGATCCCGGAATCCACTGGATCCAATGCAAGCGCTACGCCGCCTGGCCAGACACGATATCTCCTACCATCTTCAGATCGTATGTGTACCTGGGTACAACGATGGGGAAGAACTGCGTAAAAGCCTGAAAGGACTTCTGAAGAGCAAGCTTCCAATCCTGTCAATTGGCGTGGTTCCAGTGGGCTTGACGCGCTACCGGGAAGGATTGTGTGATCTGCAAACCTTTGACCAATCGGGAGCTGAGGAGTGCCTGGACATCATTACCGAGCTGCGGTATCAGTATGATTCTGAGATTGTGTATCCAGCAGATGAGTTTTATGTGATGTCCCAGCGTCCGATCCCAGAGGATGATTACTATCAAGATTACCCCCAGCTTGAAAATGGCATCGGTATGCTGCGGATGACTATGGAAAACTACAAACTCCAAAAAAGAAGATTGCTCAAAACTTTGAGAAGCAGAGCGGGGTCAAATTATCATCTTATGTGCTCCAGTAGCGCCGAAAACCTCATGCAATACATTGTTAGAGATCTCAACAAATTGCTCAAAGGCCAAAAAGTGGAGTTGCAGGTGATTAGAAACGATTATATGGGAGAGCAGATCAGTGTAGCCGGGTTGATTACCTACAGTGATATTGTCTCTCAGCTAAGCATTGATCCAGGCGTGATCGGGATATTACCCAATTGCATATTGAATCAGGATGCTTATAGTCTGGACGGGCATCATCGGGATGAGCTGAATCAGCTCTTTCCCCAAGGCTTATTGCTTGTGGATCCCTTGTTCGAATCTTGGGATTGGCTCTGAAGCAAAGATTTTACTTGAACGTTTTGAGCCCTCATATATCTTGACTCACATTGAATAATTATGTTCCAAAGGAGCGTTAAATGCGTGTTATACAAGGTAATCTGGTCTCAAAAGGCTATCGCTTCAGCATTGTAGTAAGCCGCTTTAATGAAAGCATCAGCGGTAAGTTGCTTGAGGGTGCAATGGATTGTTTATTGCGCAGTGAAGTGCGAGAGCAGGATATCACTGTAATCTGGGTTCCGGGTGCGTTCGAGATTCCTCTGGTGGCTCAAACGGCAGCTCAGAATCCGAATACCGATGCTGTGATCTGCCTTGGTGCAGTGATCCGGGGTGGAACTCCCCACTTCGAATATGTTGCTGCAGAAGTTAGCAAGGGTGTAGCGCAGGCTGCACTTAAAACCGGTAAGCCTGTGATCTTTGGAGTGCTGACTACAGACAGTGTAGATCAAGCCATTGAACGCGCAGGAACTAAAGCCGGTAACAAGGGATTCAGCGCGGCCAGCAGTGCTTTGGAAATGGTGAGTTTGATGAGGGAGATCCAAAATGGGACAACGGCGTAAAGCTCGTGAAATGGCTGTTCAGTGTATTTATGCACTGGATTTTGCCGAGGTTAAAGCGGATTTCAGGGAATATGGACTCCTGAATGAATACCCGGAAATCCTGCGTCAGTTAACTTCTGCGGAAAACATCAGTCCCAGTTCCCCAGTCTTTGCCTTTGCAGATGAATTGGTGAAAAACACCATCATCAATATTGAGGATATCGAAGCAGAAATAGATAAATATACTGAACACTGGTCTTTGGAAAGCATTGCGCATCTAGACAAGAGCATATTGATTGTGGCAGTGTATGAATTGATGTTTACTGATACTCCCGCGGCTGTGATTATCAATGAAGGAATCGAGATTGCCAAAAAGTTCTGCAGTGAACACACTGGTAAGTTCATAAACGGGATTCTGGATGCCATTAACAAGGGTATCCCACACAGTATGCCGGGAAGACAAATACCCACCTGATATCTATGAATCTTTCTTGCAGTATTGGAGTGTTTGCCCACAATGAAGCGGCAAATATCCTGCATTTGTTGGAGGCTCTTGAGAAATCAAAGCTGAGCAAAGTGCAGATTCAGGAAGTGATTGTGGTATCCAGTGCCAGCACTGATGGCACTGATGCGCTAGTGCGAGAATATGCCCAAACTCATTCCCGCATTCGTTTGCTCACTCAAGCAAAACGCGAAGGGAAATCCAGCGCTATCAATCTTTTTATGCAGGAAGCTATTTCGGATATCCTGGTGATTATCTCTGGAGACGTCATTCCCGCTATTGATACCATTGAACTGATGGTTGGAGCATTTGCGAATCCCCAAATTGGAGCAACGGGTGGCCGTCCCATCCCGATCAACAATGATGGCAGCTTCATGGCTTATGCAGTGCAGCTTTTATGGCGATTGCACCACCGGATGGCAATGATCTCTCCAAAATTAGGGGAAATGATAGCCTTTCGCAAGGTTATGCAAGGGATACCCAGAGAGTCTGCAGTTGACGAAGCCTCCATAGAATCAATAATTCGGGCACAGGGTTTACAACTACTGTACATTCCCGAAGCATTGATCCACAACAAAGGTCCGGAAAACATCAAGGATTTTGTCAAACAACGGCGCAGGATCCAAAACGGACACCTCTGGTTGAAGCAAAATCAGCATTATCAGGTGATATCTCAGGATAGTTCTGTGCTGCTGAAAATACTGCTTCAGGAGTTGAGTTCACGTCCGCAGGATTTGTTAAAACTCAGCTTGGTGATGATGCTTGAGACTTATTGCAGGGTTTTAGGCTGGTGGGATTACAGGGTGAAAAAGAAGGTTCCCTTTGTATGGGAGATTGCCCAATCCACCAAACAGGTCAAGGACTAAAGGAAGCCAATGATAACTATTTTTTTCAGGATAATCGGATACTGGCTAATGAAGCACTTGGGCTTTCCCCGCATTTTGCCCATGAATTACACGGTCAGTCTTCTCTATACCTGTAACTCACGTTGTAATACATGCAGAATCTGGAAAAAGAAAGCACACAATCTGAGCGTTGATGAATATCGCAAGATCTTCCGCGGGGTGGGACGCAGTCCTTATTGGATTACTTTCAGCGGAGGTGAACCATTCCTGCGTAATGATATCGTGGATGTGGTAAGTACAATTTATCAGGTATCCCGCCCCCGCATCATCAACATCCCCACTAATGGTCTGTTGGTGAACACGATAATCGAGAAAACCGCTGCCATCGCCAAAGCTTGTCCCAAGGCACAGGTGATCATCAATGTATCCCTTGACGGTATAGAAGATCAGCACGACGAGATTCGCAATGTCCCGGGTAACTACAAAAAAGCAGTGTCCACGTTCCAGAAATTGAAAGCGTTGAAGCTGCCCAATCTGGCTGTAGGTATCCATACCGTTATTTCTCGCTTTAATGTTGAGAGCTTCTATTCGGTTGCCAATGAGTTAATGCGTCTGAATCCGGATAGCTATATCACTGAGATTGCCGAAGAACGCGTGGAATTGGACACAATTGGTCTGGATATCACTCCCGGTAAAGTGGCTTACAAATCTGCTATTGACTATCTGATTCACCGGATTAAGAATGGTCAGTATAAAGGCATGAACAAGATCACTATGGCTTTTAGGATTGAGTATTACAATCTGGTTAAAGCCGTACTGCGGGACGAGAAACAGATTATCCCCTGCTATTCCGGAGTAGCTTCCTGCCAGATTTCTCCCGAGGGTGACATCTGGAGCTGCTGCGTAAAGGCCAAATCTCTGGGCAACCTTCGCGATACCCGCTATAATTTCCGAAAAATATGGTGGGGCAAAAAAGCCAGAAAGGATCGCAAGAGCATCCATGCCAAGGAATGCTATTGCCCTCTGGCGAATGCTTCCTACACAAATATGCTGATGGATATTCCCACTCTTCTCCGAGTTAGTTATCGCAGTTTTATCCGATGGTGGAGTTAAGCATGATAGCCCTAAAGAGCAAGATTGATCACAGCCCCTATACCCTGGTTGAGCATCAGGTCAGCCAGGATGGACGTTTTGGCTGGTTTCTTGCCCTCTGGCATCCAGAGCAGAATATGGCTCTTCAGGAGTTGAATACTGAGATTCGGCTTGCAATTCGCAATTCGCAGGCTTCCAACATCAGTAAAGCCGAAGTTGAAGGATGGCTTAAGAGCTTTTTCAAGGATCTGCATTGGAAACTGCATGCCATTTTGCGAAAAAGTGATTTACAAGAGAAAGGGCTATCCCTGTTCTTTGGTATTCTTTATGATCACGAGCTGTTCTTTGTGCAGTTTGGAAGGCTTTTTGCCAGTCTTTCTGATGGAAAAAGCCTCAAGCACATTGCCAATCAATATCAGCATCATCAGATGCAAACTCTAAGTAAACTAAACCTGTTTGGTCTGGAAGATAAGGATATCAACACCAAAGTGCAACGGGTTTTCATCGGGGAGGGTCATAGATTCATCATCCTTAGTGGCAATCTTTGCACACAAGTGTATGAAAGCAATATGGATCTGCACACTCTTGATCATTACATTGAGAGCTTTGCGAGCTCACCCAATCCGCTATGGTTGATTCTGGATGGTCAGAGCAGGATGCTGAAGCCGAAACGCAAAGGTCTTTCCAGATTGCAGCTAAGTTCCCTGGTGATATTTCTGATTACGATAGTTACAATAGTCTATATGATGTTTGGCAATCGCTTTATTGATCAGTTTTTACATCGTACCCGCATGAGTGTGAAAAGCAAGCAAACCCTACGTTTGGATCAGATCCCAAACAACCTTGCCATTGATACCAAAAACTTCATCAAATACATGGATAGAATTGTGAATCTGCCTGCCAGAGATATTGAACTACAGCTAATCTGGAGTGCCAGCTTGAATTATCAGATCACTGGTGCACCGGTATTCAGTCTGGACAACATTTTTCTGACTGCTGATAACAACCTTATCGCCTTTGATAAAAAGAGCCGCAACTTGAAGTGGAAGAAATCCTTCACCTCCCCAATTTCCTCGGTCATATTTATGGATAATGCCCTGATGGTTTGTTTGCAAAACAACAGTGCCAGTTCCTATAGCGAAGATGGTGCCTTGATTTGGGAAGCAGAGATGACCTGTCCTCCTGATCCATCCAGCAATCTCAATCCTTTGCGGATTGGAGTCGAGGATGATCCCCGCTTGGATCGACCAATTTTGATGATTCCCAGCCGGGATGTAATCAGCATTGTGGATGCTGGAAGGGGAGAAAGCCTCTCCAGCATAACTTTTGTGGAAGAAATCTCTACCATTTCCGGTTATGATAACTATGCGAATTGCTTTTATGCGATTGTGGATGACGCGCTGATATGTATTCAGCTTAACATTGTGAACTGAGGATCAATGAAGAGGATACTCCTGTTATCGATTGCATTATGGGCAGGCTTTATGTTTGCCCAGGAAAGTCCGGTCAAGACTGGCTTCGCTCGCTTGCAATACGATGGGGGAGGGGATTGGTACAACGATCCCGAGGTGCTGTCCAACCTGGCTAAGTTCACGAATAATACCCTTTCCACTACCATACCCATTGATCAAAGCGTTGTCCGGGCATCAGATAGCAAGCTCTTTGATTTTCCCTTTGTGTATCTCACCGGACATGGCAATATCCGCTTCAGTGATAACGAAATCAACAATCTGAGGCTATGGATGATGCGGGGAGGTTTTCTATATGCCGATGATGATTATGGCATGGATGAAAGCTTCCGACGCGAGATCAGGCGTATCTTCCCAGAGAGAGAACTCATCGAACTTGATGCCAGCTTTCCCTTGTTCAAATCTTACTTTGACTTTTCTACTGGACTACCCAAAATCCATCTACATGATGAAAAGCCTCCTCAGGCTTTTGGGATCTTTGACGATAACGGACGTTTGATGATGCTATATACCTATGAGACCAATATCAGCGATGGCTGGGCTGATCCGGATACTCATGGCGATCCTCCGCAACTGCGAGAAACGGCTCTTGGTTTTGGGCTAAACATTATTCACTATATCCTGACGAGGTAAGATGCGCATCTGTGTAATCTCCGATCTGCATTACAAATATGTGAAGCCAAATGCTGAAGACAGGGAAAATGCAGATCTGGTGCTAAACTTTCTGGAGCAGGCCAGGGGCAAGTATGACCTGATGATTCTGAATGGCGATATCTTCGATCTATGGTTTGACTGGGCTTATACGGTGATTAAACAATACTTTCCACTGCTGGTCAAACTCTATGAATTGAAACAAAGTGGCTGTCGCCTGGTCATGATCAGTGGTAATCACGACTTTTGGTTCGGGGATTTTTTGCCCGACTATCTCGGACTGGAGTTGTGTATGGAGGATTTTCAGATAGATGCAGATGGGAAAAAGATCTATGTCTGCCATGGCGATACTCACACTGTAAACGATCTGCGTTATCAGGTATTCCGTCGTATTATTCGGATGCCTTTGATGAAAAAGCTGTTTAGTCTGTTACATCCTGATCTGGCTTTAGGCATCGGGAGTCAGCTATCACGTAGCAGCAGAGCCCGCAAGGATCCTCCCCATCTGCGCAGTAGAAAGAACGCAGGCTTGTTACGCTTCGCCGGTACTATGATCAGAAGTGGCAAGGCAGATTATGTGATTATGGGACACAGTCATGATCCTGTGGTCAAAGAAATCAATGGCGGGCTATATGCTAATTCTGGAGATTGGATTTCCAACCATAGCTATCTTGAGATCCTCTCTGGTAAACTAAGTGTTGAACATTATTTAGTAAATAAGGAGAATAAAGCATGAAAACTAAAGCAAACTACATCGTGTTAATCCTGATCCCTGTGATCCTGGTTTTGGGGCTCACCTATCTGTACACTCAAAACCGTAATCAGATCACGCCTAATAAGGAGGAAATTGTGACAGAAAACGAAGGAAGAACAGTGAAAACTATCATTAGTACTACATATGGTGAAATCGAACTTGAGCTTTGGCCAGATCTCGCTCCCAAGACGGTTGACAACTTTGTCAAACTCGGTAGCGAAGGCTTTTATACTGATACCTACTTTCATCGGGTGATTCCGGATTTCATGATCCAGGGTGGCTGCCCAAACACCAAAGATGACAATCGCGGTAATGATGGTCAGGGTGGTCCCGGCTACAAGTTTGAAGATGAAACTTATGCCGATGGCGATGAACTAAAAGGCGCAATCAAAGATCATGCTTCAGCCGAATTGGTCTGGGCACAGGTGATTGTTCCCCATATGCAAAACAACCGCACACCCAATGCTGACATAGCCGCTATGGTCAAGCAATGCCAGGATGCCCGTTCCCTGAATCCCATGCTGGAGAACACCGTGGAATACTTCACAGGGCTTGCTGGTCACAAAGATGGCGTGTTTAACCGTACTTTGAAAGCCCATGTACTATATGGTACCATTGCTATGGCCAACAGCGGTCCCAACACCAATGGCAGTCAATTCTTCATCGTAACAAAGAAGGATGGAACTCCATGGTTGGATGGCAAACACACTGTATTTGGCAAGGTTACCCGTGGTATGGACATTGTGCATACAATCGAAGCACTCCCCCGGGACAAGGCTGATAATCCCAATCCAGAAAACCAGGCCTTTATACTTGGAGTGTCTTTCCCTAAATAGAGGGATCAATCATGGCTAAAACGAATGAGTCTGCGCTGCAACAGGAGATCATGGCCTGGATCCAGCAAAACCAATATGTGTATCTTGCTACAAACGATAAAAAGCAAGCCCGGGTTCGTCCGGTGGTGCTGTTTATCAATGCTGATCGCTATTTCTTTGCTACCTTCACTGGGGATGCCAAGGTTGCCCAGATTCAAGCTAATAAACTTATCGAAGTCTGCGTGCCTTTAAGCGATAATGGTCATACTGGCTATATTCGTCTTAGTGGCATTGCACGAATCGTTACTAACGCAGCGCTCAAGGCAGAAGCTTCCGAGCGCTGCTTCTTCTTTGATCAATACTTCAATGGCTACGATGATCCGGATTATACTCTGATTGAGTTTGATCCGGAGTATGCTGAATACTTGCGTCCGGGAGAAACCTACAGCCAAAGCTGTACTCTCAAACGTTATTAACAAGATGAAACTGAGAGGGATCACATGAAGAAGATCTTTGAATATCGCGATGAACACTTGGGAAAGAGTTACATCGTAATTAATAAGATTAGGGAGCTCACTAAAACCCTGGGAGAATTAGTGATTACCTTTGATAACGGTGATAAACGCGTATTATCCGTTGAGGATGCTGATAGTACCCTCCGCGCTCTGATCCTGGCAATCGAAAACCTGGATTAGCTGCCCATAGACAGGATAGATATTAAGATGATTCTGGCATCTGGATTATCCTACTTATGGCGTAAATGGGTGGTTGTAGGTATAGCTCGCTTATGTAACCTGAATGCAGATACAATTCAAACACTATAAATTGAAATGGAGTAGATATGCCAAAAAATGTAACCCTTGAGTTAAAGTGTGCATTCTGTGGGGCGTCCCTGATGGATCCATCTCACAAAGTGGAAGGTTATCCGGGAATCAAACTGATAGCGAAAACTGGAGATAATACCGGTCCCGTCTGGTTGTCCTGCATATTTGGGAGTCCCAAGGTTGATACTGATATGGAGTTTCCGCAGAAATCAGTGGCCCATTTCTCTTGCCCTCATTGCTCGGCTGATTGCAGCACAGAACTGAAATGCGATATGTGCGGAGCAGAAATGGCAATGTTCAA
>JALNYD010000047.1 GCA_023230025.1 Candidatus Cloacimonadota bacterium
TCGCTGCCGATCCAGCTCGCCTGAGCATCGATATCAGCCTGCAGCTTTGCCGGCAGCATGGCAAACAGCGCCTTACCCACAGAGCAGTGATAGTATTCTGCCATCCAGCCTGCTAAATCCATCAGCTCCTGGGGCAGGATCGGGCGATCATCAAGAACTTCGGCAATTTCCTTGCAGGCAAAGCTTGGCGCTGGGATTTCCGCCGAACAGATGCCCAGAACCAGCTTGGCATTCAAGGGAACCAGAACTCTGGCTCCGCAACTGATCCGATCCCGGCTCACATAGCTGAACTCCCTGACGATACTAAGCGGTAAATGAACTTTGTAGTAATGCATAAAGGATGGATATTAGCCGGGACAAATCTGTCAAGATGGAAATAATACTGCGAGCTCGAAAAAAAGGCTTGACAAGGCTTAAGTGATTGTGCAAGATATTTATACAAGCATGTAAACGGTCTTGCTTAGGCCTCAACACCAGTAAAGAAGGAGATACCATATGTTACAGATAATCCAATTCACAAACTTGAAAGACATGGATAAAGTTATTAGCAAAGATGCTTTGATAGAGTTTCTACACACCCATCTGGATCGTTTCCGGGACGACAAGCTGTCCATAGGTAAAGCCATTGATTATGCTTTTAGCCGGGATGCTGGCAGAGGAGGCTTTGTGCTCCTGGCGCTTCAGGATGATCAACCTGTGGGTGCTTTGGTAATGAACGATACTGGGATGCAGGATTTTATACCAGAGAACATTCTGGTCTATATCGCTGTAGATGCAGCCCGGCGCGGGGGTGGTATTGGAAAAGCCTTGATTACGAAGGCTTTTGAGCTCACAAAGGGAAATATAGCCCTGCATGTAGAATATGATAATCCCGCCAAAAGACTCTACGAAAGGCTGGGATTCAGCAGTAAATACGCCGAGATGCGTTGGCAAAGGAGCTAAGTATGGCAAGGCTCAAGGTTCACATTGATCGCTTGATCCAAAATATCGAGATCATCTCAAAGTTTATGCAGGAGCATGGCAAGGAATGGTCTCTGGTAGTCAAGGTATTGGGCACGGATAAAGCCGTCCTCACCAAACTCCTGCAGCATCCAGCCATTCTTGGAACACACTCCATAGCCGTGTCGCAGTGGAAATCTCTACGCATGGTGAAAGAGCTCAACCCCAGTTTACGCACAATGTTCATCAAACCCCCTTCCACAAAAAACGTCAAAGAAGTGGTGGCATATGCGGATATCTCGTTGAATACAAACTTCACCACCATCATGGCACTAAATGACGAAGCCAAACGTCAGGACAAAATCCATCAGGTGATCGTAATGATAGAAATGGGTGAATTGCGTGAAGGAATCAAGCGCGAAGGTTTGATACCTTTCTATAAGAAGATCTTCAAGCTTTCCAATCTTGACGTCGTCGGCATCGGAACAAACCTGGGTTGCATGTATGGAGTTCAGCCCACTTATGATAAGCTGATTCAACTTGTGCTCTATGAACAACTCATTGAAGCAAAGTTCAAACGCAACCTGGAATTGGTTTCTGGTGCCAGCAGCATCACGATGCCGATTTTGGAAAAAGGAAAAGTGCCCAGCGGGATCAACCATTTCCGCATTGGTGAAGCCGCATTTCTGGGTACATCGCCTCTGGATAACAAGCCAATTCTGGGACTAAACACTGGAGCTTTCACCTTTGAAGCAAACATCGTGGAACTCTATAGAAAGGCCAATGTCCCTGATGGAACAATCACTGATGCTGCAGTTGGGCACACTTCCTCCGATATGGATATTGAGGATGATGGCCAGAGTTTCAAAGCTGTACTGGATTTTGGGGTTCTGGATGTAGATGCCGATAACCTGATTCCCGAAGATAAGAGTATCCGCTTCTTTGGTAACAGCAGCGATCTCACAGTATATGATCTGGGGGATAATCCCAGTGGCTACAAATCAGGTGATACCATACGCTTTGAATTGAAATACATGGCAGTGGCAAAGCTGATGTACTCTCGCTTTGTCGAAAAAGTGCTGATTGATTAAGGCTTTCTCGGAGGTATTAGGCAGCGTTGCCTGATCTGGCTTGAGATAGCCAGATCAGTGTCAAGTCCTGTCCTCCCGGGTTCACGCTATGTTCAGCACTACATCACCCCATATTTCCCCCATGCCATGCGGATATTATGGGGTGATATAGTGCTGAAGCCGGGCTAGACCATGGGGAGCGTATTTGGTAAGGGTAGATGAACAAAGCCCCGCCGGATGGCAGGGCTTATGTATGTTAATACTCTATTCGTTGATATTTAGGCTTTCAAAGTGAATCTGAACTGATAATTCATTTCTTGCTGTACGTTGAATTTCCATGATTCACAGATTCTCTTTACTTCGGATACGAAGCCTGCAGGATACTCGCCTAATGGAATGACATCCGCAGATATCACATTACCATTCTGGGCAACAAACAGATTGATACGGAAGGTCATTGATTGATTCATCTGAGCCTGCCGGTAGGCAGCCTCGATCTGACTCTGGCGATCGCGCACCTGTTGTCCAAGGCTGGTATAGCGAGCTTGCGTAGAGGCATCCAATTTACTAATGCTACTTTCGGTAACCGTTGCAATATTGCGGCTTCGGAAATCCTGCATAATCTGGATATCCCGGCTGGATTGCTCCCATGATTTTCCTGAAAGGGTTACTCCCCTGGCATCGCCAGTGATGTATGCTCCAGTTCCTCCCACAGGGGCAACTGAATAACCTTGGGTAGCTGGGCCGGATGCGGCAATTGCACCAATGTTGGTAGTTACACCAGGACCTTGAGTAGAACTGAAAGTAGTTCCTGTGCCACCAGCAGTGACACCACCGCCACTGCCACCGATTCCTGAACCTCTACCACCACCTGATCCTGTAACGGCAAAACCTTCAACAACTGTAACAATTGCATAATTCGCAGGAGCTTGAGTTGCATTGGGATCAAAGGAGCCTCCCAGTAAGCTGGAGATGCCTGAGGAACCTGTGCTGGCTTGACCACCCTGACCAGTAGTAGCAGTACCTTGCGGTGCGTCAGCCACTGGTGCTTCAGGAGTAATTTCTGGAGCCGCAGCAGTAGGCGCGATATCTGGAACTACTTTTTGAGCGATCTGGGCCATCCTTAGTTCCACGGTTTCTTCCACGTAAGTCTCCTTACTCAGGAACAGATCAAAAAAGATCAGGAAGAGCACCGTAAGGATAGCTGCAATCAACATTATGCCACGGTTGAATCTCTCTACTGGAAGCAGGTCAGGCCGTCTTGCACTGGCAATAACGTCGCCGCGTTGCTGCTCGTTCAGAACGGCTACATATGGCACGCGGAAATCAAATTCCACGTTCCAATCCTTGAGAAGCTGAAGTTCTCCACTCATTGTGGGGTCCAGAACAAGCTGGTTTCCTGAAAGCAGGTTTTGCTGTTTCAGGTAGGCATGATCCACATCCTGACCATCCTTTTTACAGGTGAACTCGGCTCCGGATGGGATGTTCATAACCAGTTTGTCTCCTACTTTTTTGACAAACAGATGTTTGTCCGGAAACGAGGGGTCAAGAATCTGCCATTGCAGAAACTTGTTTGAACCTATAAAGAATTGCTTACGGATTTCTCTGCCTTCTTTGGCATAATCCAGAAACGTTTCTTTGTAGTTCAATTTGAGACTTAGAATCTTAGCCATAAGACCTCCATATTACTGAATTGACGCCGGACGGTAGTCCGATAACCAGTCCGGGTCTTCAATTGTTGCAAAATAGATGTTTGGGAAGTTGGCATAAGTTGCCACCCTGATAATTTCTGTAACATACACGCAGCGAATGAAAGCATCAGCTTGCACAACAAGGCAGGCACTGCTCTTTTTTGCTTCAGGAATGCTAGCCATTTCATTCAAGAAGAACTGCTTCATCGCTTCACGGGTGTTTGCGTCTGAAATCATATCATCTGGCGTGCCCAGCGGCAGACTTTCAATTCCAAACAGGATTTTGTCCTGATACATTTTAACAGGGACGACTTCCGGGTTTTCCATAAGTTTTTCATTCGTTATAGTTTGAGGATAGATCATATCCTCAAGCTCCGAAATCTTGGTTGTTTCCATGGAAACGTTCTTGATGAGGAAAACCAGGATTATGGTCAACACATCCAAAAGGGATGTGATGGAGAGGCCATGGGCTTCCTCAGCTTTTTTGCGAACTCTTCTAGAGCCTTGTTTTTTACTTACTACTTGACCATGAACACTCATCTTTACCTCCCCACATCAGTAGTAATACATTTCTTTGGGGTTCATATACTTAACCGTAACGAAACCAGTTTGTTTGCAGATATCGATTGTGCGGATCAGGATATCATACATGACATCCGGATACACTACAACACCAATTTCACTTTTATCAGGGTACTTTTCTTTCAAACGCACAAGGTTATTTTGCAAAGAGGCAAAATCAAAGGCATCTCCCGCTTTGGGAAGCTTGATAACGCTTTTGTCCAAATCCCGAATCTCGAAGCCAGGAAAAAGGCCAGTCTCGTGCTCAGTGGCATAGATGCGTATTTCTACTAATGCTTCACTGCCACCTCCAGCACCTTCGCCGCTTCCTCCACTGACTCCTGAGGATTCAAAGTTAAGAGCAATCATAGCCACTTGGGAGATCACGATCATAAGCATTAAAAATGGGATGATCGTGATAAACAGGTTCATGATAGGAACCAGATTGGGTTCCTGTGGCGCTGTTTGACCTTGTTGTTGTCTCGCCTGTGACGGACGATAAACTCCCATAATCTTATTCCTTGATGTAGTTGTTGATGTGGTTCACCAATTTTACACTATATTCGTCAATGTTACTGATAATGTTTTGGGCGCGTGCGAACAAAGCACCCTTGATAAGAGTAAGAGGAATAGCGCCAATCAAACCAAGAGCGGTGGTTCCAATAGCCAGGTAGATACCTTTGGTAAGAGCCCGGTTGGCTTCGGCACCGGAGAGAGTAGCCATGGAATCGAAAGCTTGGATCAAGCCAAAAATGGTTCCCAGAAGACCAAGGTAAGTACTGATCTGAGCCAGAGTATCAAACCAGAAGAGGTTTCCGTCCAGTTTATGCACAGTTTGCAGCACAGCTTCGTCAAAAGCATTCTGCACTGAGATCCTGGCTTCTTCACCTTTCTTTCCAGATTTAACGACATCTTGCAGAACTTTCAATCCGCTCCAGCAGATGAAGCCCATAGTGGTTCCACGGAATTCATTGGCTACTTTGGTAGCATCCTCAATATGACCATTTTTGACATAGTTTTTGATTTTCACAAAGAAAGTTTCGGGATCGATTTTCTCGCGAACATAAAGTTGGATATAGCGAACTACTGCATAGGCCAATCCAATAACCACTACAAAAAGGATCACATAAGCCATTGATCCGCTGTTTTTGAATAGAGTTATCGGATTAAGTGCGCCACTTCCAGCACTTGGAGCAGCGGTTTGAGTAGCTTCGGCAGCTTCCTGTGCAAAGAGGAAACCAACACTGAGCATGAGGGCGATCACAACGAGTAAGGTATTTTTGACTTTCATTTTGACTCCTTAAGCCATTTATTTAATAGGATTTCACTGTTTTCTCTCACAATCTGGTCATCCAGCACAAAGCGGTACTTTTTGCTGATGGTATAGGTTTCGCTCTTAGCCTTGTAGATACCTGATTCGGGGGCAAATGCTTTTACATCAATGACGATTTCTTCTTCATCAATGTAGATGTTTCCGGCATTGGTACCCTGAGTTGTTGCCTGTTGAGCAACAAGAATGCCGCTAAAGGCGATGAAAGCAAAGAGCAAGAATAGCATTTTCTTCATCGGATTTCCTCCTTGCCAGCTTTAGCAATCGTGATTGTAGCAAGGAAGCCACGATAGCTGCTGCTGTTTGAAATTTCAAATCTGATTTTGTTCGTTCCCATCTGTACCATTTGGGCTGGTATTTGCAGGGGGATGGCATAGACCATTAATGGATCCGGATCGTAGTCCATGATCGCATTACTGAGACGATTTCCATTGATGTAAACTGTAACCTCTTCCGGGGCTACAAAGTCAATTTGTCCTTCCTGAAATTCACTATCCAGATCGAACTCGGTTTCCAGTACCAGGGTTTCCACTTGCAGACTATCCTCTGCCACCCAGATTGGGCTGGCTGCGCTGGGAGCGAAGCCTTCAATGTTATCCCAGGTGATGCCCCAGTTTGTTGCAGCTACGGGGCTGCTGCTACGTTCTTCGCCGGTTTCCGGATCAACTGTAATCACGCGCCAGGTTTGGTTTGAATGCACGCTTGTGACTACGGGTGGAATGTTTTGACGGATGCGTAGCAGACTGGTGCGTAGTTGCAAGTTCATTGCCAGATCCTGATTGGATGAACGTTGGTTGTTGAACTCCAGTTCCAGTTCGTTAGGACCTTCAACAAAGCTTTCGATGGGCAGAATTGCCACATAGTGGGTGGTGGCAGGTTTGTCGGCCGTGAGTGTATCTACGGGAACAATCTCAGCTTCCACAAGGCTGCCATTAATCTTGATCTGCATATCCAGGGGATACATCAGATGCAGGTGAGCAAAATCCGGAACCAGGCTCATGTTTATGGTTTTGTTGATTCGAAGTGTTTTCTGAGCTGGTATGGTGAGCATCCCCAGATCCGTGCCAGTGGGACTGCTTTGATTACGAACACTAAGGGCTGAACCATTGGGCTGCAAATCCTGCTGCCAGTTTGAATCCAATTTATGCTCGTCTATCCGATATTCCATGGGTACACCCTTTTCGGTGAGTTTGGCCACGGCAGCATTAGTCGCCTCATTCTGGTATCCGGATATGTGATATAGGCGATACATGGTAAAGAGCCAGCTCACCATATCGTTTGCATACTGACCAGTCTGTTGGGCTGATAAATGTTCAATAAAAGCATCAAGTTGCTCGCCAGGATATTGATCCCGGTAGAATTGCGCATCCACAGTAGTCCGGAAGTATTGTTCAAGCTGGGTGCTGACAATCTCAATCGCGCGTTCATTGATGCTGGCAATCAGATCAATGGCTTCAATCCGTCTTTCATTATCAATGTAGAAACCGGATTCATTGCCCTGACGGATCAGAGTCATCACCTTATTGACTTCCGTCTGGACGGTTGTCTGGAAGCGTTTGAGGCGGTTATCACCGGCGCCAAGATGACGGTCAAAAGTGGTATTGGCATTTACCCGAATATGGGTGCTGGGTGCTTTGGTAAGCAGATCAGAGCGTTTGAGACTGGCAATCTGACGATCGTAATTCGCCAGGAAGGCCTGGTATTTTTGAAGATCGTCATATTCCTTCTGAGCGGCTGCAAAGAGCTCATAAGCTGCTTCATTCTGGAAGCTGAGGCCTTCATTCTTGTAGGCTGCTTCCACCCTTACATATTCATCGCGGAAACCAAATGCAGCTTCATATTCCTGGTTATCCCAAGCTTCACTGAACTGGGTTCCGATGCGGGCAAGCTCATTCTGAGCCACTTGTTGATAAATGGTGCTGTTGGGATCACGGCGATAGATATCGCGCGCCAGGCGGGTGTATTCTTCCATCTCTCCGCGATCATAATATCCCACAGCCATAACTTCCAGATAGGGGATCACATTCTCATGATTTGGATACAGGGAGATGAAACGATTGCGCAACTCATATTCCTTGGTGGTATTGCCAGCTTTCATATAGGAAAGGATGGCATCGTTCAAAAGGCTGCTGGCCTGGGCATCACCGGGATCAATGGAGTTGCTTTGAACATCTTCAAAGATTTGCAGGAAGCCATCCGCAGCTTCGGTGATACGGGCGGGATCCTGGAATGCAGCATTGAGGTGCTTCATCCTGAGGCGGAAGGCGTAATTGCTGCTGGGGTGTTTGGCGATATAGGCTTTCTCCAGGTTTTGGGCCTGAACCGGATCATTCATCTTATCAGCATCACCGGCAATTCCGGTGGCTTTATAATACCAGGCATAAACGCGTTCGGCATCATCCTCGTTTGCAGAAATCTCTACCAAAAGGTCAATGGCCTGCTGGAAGGCACGAGCATTCTCGTAGGCTTCCACTGCAGCATATTTCTGACCTAAAACCTCATCAGCCTGAGTTACGGGATCCAGCTCGGCGGCAAAGCGCAGGCGTTCGGCTGCTTCAGCCATATAGTCGCCACTGGTGGAGGCACTTTCATAGCGGCTCTGTATTTGAACCAGGATTTCGGTTTCAAGATCATCACGTTCCTGGGCATTGCTGGCCAGCGGTAGAGCCTTACGGAACCAGTTTTCTGCTTCAGTGAATTGCCCGGCTGCATTACTAAGTACTGCAAGCCGGATATAGACGTCTTTTTTGTCCTGATCAGAAAGATATTGCTCCATTTCCAGAGCTTGAGTATATAGTTGAACAGCTTCTGCGTCGTTCTCACGTTCGCGTTGAATCTCTGCCAGGTTGATCAGCAAGAGCGCAGCACGCTCAAGATTCTCTTGATTGGCAAAGCGCTCCTGACGTGCAGTTGCGATGTAACGCAGGGAAGCTTCACTCATGAAGTTGAATGCTTCATCCATGTCGGCGGGTTGACCCGCTACAGGGGAATAATCACCAGCGTTGATCGCTGCAACTGAATCTTCATACAATCTCTGCGCATAATAGAGGGAGCGCTGTTCATTGTAGAAATAGCTGCTATTCTCAGGATACTTATCGTTATAGCTGCGTAACTGAGTAATGGCTTCCAGATAGTCAGCCGGGTTCTGAGTGTTCTCAGCCAGGATGGCATAGAAATCTACGAAGATGCTGTCTGTATCAGTCCGGAACTTGCTATAGTTTTCACCATGAAGCTGCAGGAATCCGTCATATTCGTTCATGTGAGCGATATAGCTTTCCATGGCAGAGCGATCCTTGCGATTGGCAAAGTCGTTGTAAAGGAATATGCCGCTTTCTTTGAAAGCTTTATCCACGATTACAAGCTGAGGTTCGATATTATTGTCTTTATTGGCATTATACCAGTCAGACTTGTGGTTGTATGAATTGGCGATCTCGTGATAAATGGCGCGTGTGATTTGGGGAAGGCTCTCACCCTCGCGCAGAGGTGTGGTGGAATTGGCATAAAGCCATGGGATTGAATCCAGATAGGTAGGATTTTCCAGAGCTAAGGGGAACTGATCCACGCGGTAGCGCAGGAAATCCGCAGCTTGCAGCCTGGAGGCCATCCGATTTTTATTCTGAGTGGCGAGATCTATCACTTCGCGCACAACTTGCTGGTTTTCATATCCCGCAAAAATGCGGTTGATCTCAGCAATACCCTGAGACTGAGCCTGGAAATTGGTGCCATCCAGAGCTATCAGGCAATATGCAATATTATCCGTGGCATTAGCTTTATAATCACGCACCAGATCGGGATTGCTGATGCGGCCATTCTCAATTGCTACCAGCAACTCCAGAAAATCATTCATAGCCAGGCGCAGATCATCCTGATCATAGCTGTTCATGCGTACCCAGCCTCTTTGATATACTGCATCATAATACAAGGGGCTATCGGGACGGGTAATGATCTGATCAAAGTAAGTGATGGCGGTATTGCGGTTCTGAACTGGAGAGACAGAATCTTCTGCAAAGCGGAAATAAAGCAAACCTAATCGGTAAACTGATTCTTCATACATCACAGATTCAGGATACTCTGTCACAATCTGATTTAGCGCATTCAAGGCTTCGGCAAAGTTGCCTTCATTATACAGGGCATTATCAGGGGGCACTGAACCAATGGTCTCGGTTTCCCTGTAAGCAATACGGTTGCGGTCTACTTCAGCACGTTTCAGTTCGCTGGAGATGAAGGCAACATTGTAGAGGGCAAGATCCCGATTGGGCAATCTGGGATCAAGCTGAAGAGCTCTGCGATAACTGGCCAGAGCTGGAGTTAGATCCTGCGGGATGGCATAATACTGCAATTCCCCAAGGTTATAATAAAGATCAGCGGCTTGCACCAGGTTGCCACCACCAGGTTGCTCAATGGAGGCAAAGCTGGGATTCTCAGTGAGGAAGCGGTTGATCACATCAATCAAATCAAGCTGTTCCTGACGGAACTTGGCCTGAAGTGTACTGCGTTCTTCTTCGGGCAGGCTGGATTGGTTTTTGGTGTATAAATTGTATTCTGCCATCAGCTCCTGATAGCTCATTTGCAGGGTGATGAAATCCACATCAAGCAGGCTTTCGTTCATCCCCCTGGTAAATATCTGGTGGCGGGAGCGGGCATCAGCAACTGAATTTACGATTGAGGATACCTGAGGTTTGATGGTCGACTGCACATCATTGTTCATTTCGGGCTGGATCACAGTATAAACCTCATTTTCCATTTCCCGGACAATGTATCCCATGGTGTTTCGTTCTTTCAGGAGATCGCGGTAGGAATTTACCAATTCCACAAAATCTGTGCGTTCAATCTCATCAGGATTTTGAATCTGGGAGAGGTATTGCTCGCGACGGATTTCCAGATCGGCCTTGCGCTGAACGGCTTCGTCCCGCAGGGCAAGGAGTTCTTGCCGATCAACGGGATTCTGGATTTCAGGCAAAATCGCATCAATCTCATCGATGGTTTCTTCACTGATGGAAATGGTCCTGTCCGCCTGGATCACCTGGTCTAAATACAGGTCACTGGCAAAGCGGTTAGTATCAACATCTTTTTCGGCGTTGATCAGGGCTTCATAGCGTTGTTGCAACATTCCGTCAAAAGCCTGCAGAGCGCGATCATAAAGAGCAATGGTGGCTTTCGCAGTATCGAGATATCCAGTGGCTGCCACCAACACTTCCTGAGTTTGAACAGGAGCATTGGCATAATCCAAAAGCAGCTTGCGCAGATCATGAAGGTTCTTTACTTCATACTCGTGGATGCTTTGGATCTCGCTGACATACATCATCCCCTTCAAGGAAATCATGGCGTTGTTCAGCGCACTGACATCCGTAATGATTTGATCGATCTCACCACTGATAGTATTGAAATTCTCTTGATTTGGATTGCTGTAAAACGCATTGAGATCAAGTCCGTTGATGCGACCCAGCACTTGTTCTCTCATAGGTAATAAGCGTGTGGTAACGATATCCCGGTTTTCGTTGTAAACCTGAACCAGGTTGCGCAATTCCTGCTTGGCCTCAGTTCCCTCGGCAAGCTCCGAATATATATATAGGTAGGCCGGAAAGTATGGAGCAGAATTGTAGTTATCAAAAACGATAGCTTTCAGGAACTGGCTGGCAGCCGTATTATTGCCTTCATTAATCAGGCCGATCAACCGGCGATATAATGCAAGATTGAGCATGAAGCGGGCATCTTCATTGGCCTCAGCGCGCAACACAGAATCAAACATCGTGATGGCCCGATCATCTTCACCCTCTCTAGCATACATATGACCCAAGAGATACATTATCTCTGTATCGGTCATTGTGCTTAATAAACTCAAAAAATTATCAAGTTCCCTGCTGGCTCTGTCAGGATCGATTTTTGCGATTTCTGGTAGTTCATCCACCAGAAAGGATTTGGCTGCGGCTCGGATTTCCTGCCTTTGGATCCGAATGAGTTCCTGTACTTCTTCAATGCTTAGGTTTTCCTCATTCTCATAAGTTTGGGAATAGGCAAGGGATAGGCACGTCAGTGCAAAAACCACGATCAATAGCACTTTATATTTCTTATTCATAACCCCGCTCACTTTAGACTCTCAATCAATATTGGGATAAATCCGTCTTTTGGGCAGCGAGCCAGGATTTTGTCGATCCTGGCACACTGCATTTATAATAGGAAGTACGAATCCTACATTTCACTACTATGCATTGGTTTAGTTATGGTCTTTCAGCCTTGCGCTGCTCAATCCAGGAGCGAAGCTCTTCAAGGGATTTCTGAGCTTTATCGCGTTCAGAACGCAGGAGGCGCAGCTCTTCCAACAGGTCTCTGATTTCAGGGGAATATTGAGAATAGCTGGCGCTGCTTCCGGAGGATAAACCAGGAGTTTGCACCATGGTGCCAGTGGTGGGATCATAGACCACCTGAGTACCACTTTGAGCTCCTTCCTGGACTATCTGCTGACCGCCGGTTGTCGGGGGTACAGCAATGCCTTGCTGGCCTTCGGGGATTTCAGTGATTACTACGTCTTCACCATAATAATCATATCCACCATCGGCATATTGCCAAAGGGCGGGGCGGCCTTCACTGCGCTTTGCTTCGGCAAATTGATCCATCAGGTAGGAGATGCCAAAGCCAATGCGCAGGTTCTCTTCGTAACCATTGTCTTTTGCAAGATCCTCAATAGCTTGAGCTCCAACCTTAAATCCCCAATTCTTGTAGGCATATTTGATTCCGGCATTGAAATCATGTCCGCTGTACTCACCCTGAACAAAGAAGTTGTTAAAAGGTGAAAGCTCGGCGGAGGCAAAGATGCCGTTGAGCACGCGGGAGCGATGTACCTGACCGGTGAAGCGGTGAGCTCCAAAGCCAAGGTTGAACATCCAGGGAATTCCAAATACCACAGCTTGCTTGGAGGCTACTGCATAGGGTGAGTAAGCTTCGTAATCAGCTTTATCTGGATGAGCAAAGAAATCATCATTGCTGCTCAAATCCTCAATACTGGTTTCTCCAACGGGGGAGAAGATATTATCCATACCTACAGCTACCTGCGGGAGCTTGAGGGTCTCCTGCAGAATCTTCACTTTTAAATTTAAAAAATACGGCATGGCATCATCGACTTTGTCTCCAACGAACAAGCCGAGCTCAACCCGATCCATAATGCCCACACCGGCCATCATGTAAGGAGAAAAACCGTCATTCTCAACGGGTTTTGCCACGTCCTTGTAATAGCCGACCAAGAGAAACTCGGCTGCTAAATGCGGCAAGACGTAAGCATCCGGAGTGCGCAACATGCCCAGGGTCTGAAACGGCGCTGCGTCCAGGAGCCCAAACACTGCTGCAATAACGATCACAGTCAAAATAACTTTTTTCATACTTCCCTCCACCTTTCGGTGATGTTTTCTATTCATGATTCCTAAATATCGTTGACAATTAATACGTCAAGCTTTTTCTTGACGCATGTCAGACAGTAAAAATAGAGAGTTAGCTTCCATGGGCGAAAACCTCGCCGCCAAATACCTTGAAAGACAAGGGTATAGATTGGTATGTAGAAACTACCGGTGCCGCCAAGGAGAAATTGACCTGATTGTAGAAAAAGATCAACAGCTCA
>JALNYD010000356.1 GCA_023230025.1 Candidatus Cloacimonadota bacterium
CCGCGTATTCAAACTGGTCTATCTCACACAAGGTTTCCAGAGATTGCTTCTCCAGCCAGGCGGGAGCGTCTATCCATTCAGAGCATTTGCTGCTGAGTTTATCAAAGGCTTCCCGGTGCTGATTCAGGTCTTTCATCAGCTTCAATACATGAATTCCATCCCGATTAATCTTGTGTTCTTTGATCTGAGCTGAACTTTCGAATAGCTCTATCACCAAGCTCTTGAGCTTTGGCTCTTCGCTTTTGTAGCCGAAGTTTATCTCCAGCTGCTCCCAGAGGAACGCATCCAGTCCGCATTTGGAGATCAGGTTGAACTTATCATCCTTAGCATGGGCATATTCTACCAGGAGCGCCAGCAGCAGCTCTTCCCAGCGGGCTTCACTAGCAGCGCATACTGCTAGCATCTTCAAGCGCAGTGATGAGAGTGACTCCTTATCCTTCACCACAAGTCCCCTGAGTAATTCCAACCGCTTGCCAGCCTTGAAGAAGTGCTTGTGATCCCTGGTAATCTCCAGGAAGCGGTTGCGGTCCAAACCCAATTCCTGCAGCCACAGCGATCCCTGGTCTATGTGAACCATCCCCTCGGAAAGTTGCAGGTCCAGCAGCCAATTCTCCTGATGGCTTGGCTCCGCGTAGGCAAAGTAGAGCAGGAACTTACTTTCAAGTTCCAGAATCAAGATGCGGTGCTTAACTCCGAACTCATCATGGACAACTTCTATCTTTTCACATCCGACCGGTAGCTGCAGTGCCCAATAATCATCCCTAAACTCTTGCTCTGGATCATACCAGAAAAGGATGCGGTGCTTTTCGAACTGCTTTGTGATTATCTGCTCAATTTTGGTCAACTAAACAACCCCTTTAACTTGTCTGTAAGTAACTTCTTTCTGTCTTCAATGAACTCTCGGAACTTTTCAAAACTCAAATCAGCGTTATTATCAATCAAGCAATCAGACTTTGTAAGCGGAACATTTGTGGTGTTAATCCACTGGTCTAAGGCCCTGCCATTTTTAGATTTGTTCACCGAGCTGTAAAGCATATGCAGGTTCAAAACACTATTCCAGTTTTGCTTGTCTTGATAAAAATCCATCAACTTTGTGTCAGACTGCAGGAATTGATGTTTCTTGAGAGCTGCAGGCTTGAAAGCCGATTTCGGGTGCAAATGATCTTTATCTATAGACTTTGTATAATCTAGATCTTGGAACAAAAGTGCAAGAACCGTGAAGCAATTCTGATCTTCATACTGAGTGACAAGCAACTTATCTATAAACTCTGTATCAAAGGTGATATCTTTGGGAGAGCCTTTATATTCACTTTTGATACCTTCTAGAGGAAACGCCTTATCGAGCGGCGTTTTGTCGATGATTTTCCTTAGATTGGTCAGTATAGAATCACCCTGACCGCCAAACACTTGCTTCAGCAAAGACATGAACAGCCAGTTTCTAATAGTCTTCTTCTCATCTGCAAATTTAGCTGTGTTGTTGATTTCTTCGTAGAGGCGCTTGGTTCTTGAGGCTTGCCTGGTATAGAGAAAATACGCTATTGGTATAGTGGCATTTTTGGCTTTTAACCCCTGATCAATGATGCCAAATGATTTAACCAGTTTGAAAGTTGCGACTATGCTTTTACTCAAAGCATCCCAGTTTTTCTCAATTTTCCTAACAACATCGGTGTTAAGGTTTTTAACTTTGAATTTCACTTCACTGCCAGTAAGCATAAGACACGCCTTAAGTACATAGTCTCTATCTATTGAATATCCCAATTCTGGGTTACTTCTTATATCTGAAACTAATTTATCAATCTTCTCTCTCGCATCTCCTTGCCAATGTGCTACTGCCATGGACATTAATAGATCTGAGTATTCCAATTGTGTACCGCCTCTATTTGTCCTAACAAAAACATCCAGCACTCGCTCAGTATCCTGAGAAGTCTCCTGATAATAATGAATTGATTTGTCAAAATACACTAATGAATACAGCTTAGCCAGCATCTTGGATGCGGTAGAGTTACCTTGAAGCCCATTATTCAAAAGATACTCTTGGATTCCTTCGTATGCATCTGTTAAATTATCATGCTTAGGAAAGGTTAGTATACTACCCACCTCAAACCAATGAAGTCCATTGTCACTCTTGTCTTCACCTTTTTTTAGAAACTTGAAGTTATACTCCATTTGGAGCTCATTGTTATCGCTGTCATCGGTTAGTTTACTGGTTAATTCCAAGTATAGCTTACGTTTAGGCAGTATGGTTTCATCATGGTATAAAGGCCACCACTTTCTTGGCACTTTGTAAGAGTAGCTTCCCCTTAGGCCTACATTCAGGGCGGTGATTCTTTGTTGACCATCAATAACGGCCATGAATGCATTGCCGCCTTTGACGCTATGCTCAGGATTATCTTCATTGAACCTTTCACAGTAACTATCAAGCACCCTATAAAACTTATGCGACTTTAAAAGGTTTGGATCGGCTACTTCCCAGAACATAAATGTGTTTATGGGATAACCTCTCATCAAAGAATCGAACAGGTTACACACCTGCTCATGACTCCATGTGAATTTCCTTTGGATAGCTGGTAACAGATAGTAATTCTTTCTAATTCCATCCAGTAACTCCGAAACTGCAATTGGATTCTTGTAGCTGCTTGCCATAATGTACTCCTCACATTCAATGGTTTATTTTATGATTCTGAGTGCTTCGCCAAACTTAGCGTAATTAACCTTTACCCCATCATCAAGGTCAATCTCGATGCGTTTCTCTGCCAGGGGCAGAATTACTTTGCTCTCCCATGCTTCCAGTTCAGTGATAACGTCTTTTAGGCGCTCAATCTCCTTGCGGGTGAGCATCTTCTCACGTTCGCTGAGGCTGCCTGATCCCAACTGATGTTCCAATTG
>JALNYD010000357.1 GCA_023230025.1 Candidatus Cloacimonadota bacterium
GGACTTGCCGGACTCACCAAACGGCTGGTCTTTACCTGGAGGAATGATGGCAGTATGGGCAATCAACCTCCTGCTGCCATTGATAACATTCGCATTGTTGCTGTAGAAGATCAGGATGTTGCCGTGGTTATTGGTGGTGAAACCGTGATTGAGCTTCCTCCAGTGACTGATCCTGATAGCAATGTGATAAGCTCTACTCTCACTATTGATGGAGTATTGGGTGCGCAAGTTCACTTTACCGTTGGTTACAATTCTGTAGGCAGCGGTTTCGCCAATGCCGGCCTGGATATCACACTCAGTGCTGATGGATTTGATGATCCCTATCTGATTATTGATCATAACCTTGGCTTCATTCCCTCCACTATTGCTTACAGTCTGGGAGGTAGCTGGATCGTGATTGCTAATCCGGGTTCCTGGACTGAAAGTAGTGTGGATCTAAGCATTTCCACCGGAAAGAAGAATGCTGCCAAAGCCAGCAATCTCACCATCGTCTTCTCCAATAGCGCTGATGATACTTTGCCGGTGACGCTTTCCTCCTTTACTGCAGTCTATACTGCCTCCAGTTATGTGCGTCTGGATTGGATGACCGCTTCGGAAACTGGTGTGATGGGATACTATATCCTGCGCTCCTCAAGCCCCCAGCTTGCTGAAGCCCAAATCATCTCTCCTTTGATTGATGCTGTCAATACAGCCGATGGCGCATGCTACAGCTTCCAGGATCGCGATCTCACACAGCCCGGCACCTATTACTACTGGCTGAACAACCAGGATTTCAATGGTGCTGAAGGATTTTATGGTCCACTGTCCGTTAATATCCAATCAATCGGTGACAATTCCTACCCCGTTGTGCCTGCACTTACACAGTCTCTGGGCAATTACCCCAACCCCTTCAATCCCGAAACTCATCTCAGATATTCCCTTGCCGAAGCTGCCGACGTATCGGTAAAGATCTTCAACAGCCGCGGACAATTGGTGAAAAGCATGGTTCAAAGACACAATAGTCCTGGATACTATAGCATTCTCTGGGAAGGAAAAGATGATTCCGGACGTGAGCAAAGCAGCGGAGTATATTTCTACAGGATTCAGATTGGAGATTACTCGAATACTCAGCGTATGCTGCTGCTGAAATAAGCTAAAATAATACATATAACCCTCAGGCTTCCGGTGAATCATATCCGGGAGCCTTTCTTTTGTTTGATTAGCTGAAAATATCTTGACGGATATGGCCTTGCAGTCAAGATCGTTCAAACTGATACTTAAGTGAGGAAGGATTTATGTCGTTAGATTACAAACATATCATGCAGCAACTGGCTGCTCCCAAGACGCAATGTGATGAGTTGCTGCAGAAGATGCGCAACCTGCAAATACCATCCAGTAACAAGTTTCAGGAGTTTTTGAACAGCTATCGCGAAAACGTGATGCTGGCATGGGATTTTGGAACAATGATTCAGCAGGATTCCCTGCTCAGAACCAGTCCCGAAGGTCTGATTCAAGAGAACCACGATAATTTCTACATGACTCTGCATCCCGAACAGGGCTATCCAAAGTCCCTGGCCAATCCGGATTATGCGCATCAGGTTTATGGAGCGGAACTGGGCTCGCTGATCTCGGCTATCCTCTTGTGCAGCAGAACCATTCGCATAAGTATCATTCAGCAAGACTATCTGCAGATTCAAGCCTATCTGGAACTCTTCTTTGATCTACTGAAGCTGGCAGAACAAGGCAATCTGGAATATCAAAGCTGGCTGGATGCCTATACCAAATCTGTGCATGCCAATCAGGAACTTATGACAAAAGCCAATATGCTGCGACGCTATTCTCCGCTCAATGATTACAACCGGCGTATCGTCTGTGAAGCAGATTTAAATGATCTGCGATATCTCTATTGCTATGGAGTCTATGTAGATCAAAACCATCGCACGATGGCGGAGTTTCTGAGCAAATACAATCCCACAGACTTGCAGGCAATTGCCAGGTACATCGTTCAATGCTATGTGGATGGCTTTGAACGCAGCAAGCGGGATTATCGCAAAAAACGCTTTGCCAACGTGATGATCCCGGTAGGCATGGAAGCCCTGGGACGCCTGGTAATCAAGGAATTGGAAGCTCTGGGATTGCATGCTTTGGTGCCTACTCCCATGAGCAACGGGATCAATCGGCAATATCCCTATGACCATCGCTTTGACAGCGCTTTGGTCTTTACCAGAGATTTTGTGGATAGTAACCTGAAGTATGCCGAAGCAGCAATGGAAGCCCTCAAAGAAACCATCGGCCTGCAGGCTGGACCCGTTTATGTGGAGCTTTTCGGCGAGACTCCCTTCAGCCCGGTCTCCAAAAGCACTTGCCTCAAATTTAGTGATGAACAGCAACTGCTGTATCGGGAATATAGCTCCCGCAATGCGCAATTGTATTATAAATATGCCCGGCGCGATGAATCCAGCTTCAGCATCATCGCCTTCCCCTCAACCGAGATTGGCGATCGCTTCGCGGAAATCTTTGCCGATACCCTGAAGATCAACTTGCTGGATAGCAAACAGTATGCTCGCATACAACAGCATATCATCGATGTGCTGGATGCCGCTGAATACGTCCATGTCAAAGGAAAACCCGGCAACGACACGGATATCCGGGTAATGATGCACAAAATGAGTGATCCCCTGCATCAGACCCTGTTTGAAAACTGCGTGGCAGATGTCAATATTCCGGTGGGAGAAGTCTTCACCTCTCCCGTTTTGAAAGGTACAAACGGTACCTTGCATGTGGAGGATATCTACCTGGGAGACCTGCGCTACTTCAATCTCAAAATCCACTTTGAAGATGGCTGGGTGAAGGACTATTCCTGCACCAATTTCTCCGATCCCGAAGAGGGCAAACGC
>JALNYD010000048.1 GCA_023230025.1 Candidatus Cloacimonadota bacterium
TAGATCTGTTTATAGCCCAGTTTACTCGCTTCGGCGATGCGGGCTTCCAATTGAGCTACAGGCCGCACTTCGCCATTCAAACCAACTTCTCCGATGAATACCGATTCCTCTGGTAGAGGAGCATCTTTCAAAGAAGAGATGATGGCTGCAAGAATCGCCAAATCCAGCGAGGGATCAGAGCTTCGGATGCCTCCGGCAAGGTTGATGAAGACATCATTACTCCTCAGATACATTGCCAGATTCTTCTCCAGTATGGCCAGAAGTATAGCCAGCTTTTTCTGCTCCAGACCGACTACCACTCGTTGGGGCGTGCCGTAGTTTGAACTGGTAGCAAGACTCTGAACCTCAACAATGAAGCTGCGGCTGCCTTCGATAATGCAACCAATGGATGTCCCCACCTGGCTGTGTTCATTACTCAAAAAAACCGAGTTAGGGCTTTCCACCTGTACCAGTCCAAGATTGGTCATTTCAAAGAGTCCAATCTCGTTGGTGGAGCCAAACCGGTTTTTCACTGCCCTCAGGATCTTGTACTGATTTCGGATTTCACCTTCAAAGTAAAGAACTGTATCCACCATGTGTTCCAATATCTTTGGTCCAGCTACATAACCTTCTTTGGTAACATGCCCTACCATAAACACTGGAATCCCAGAGCTTTTGGCACACTTCAAGATCCGGTTTGTGCTTTCGCGAAGCTGCGTTATGCTGCCCGGGATTGAATCCAGCGAACTTAACGAGATGGATTGGATGCTGTCAACAATCGCCAAAGCAGGCTTCTCTTCCTCAATAGCCTCAATGATGTGTTGCGTATCGTTGGTGCAGAGCAGCAGGATGTTTTCGCTATCGATCTTCAATCGTTTGCTTCTGAGGTGAATCTGGGTAGAGCTTTCCTCGCCAGAGCAGTACAGCACTTTCTTGTCTGCTGCGCCCAACCACTGCGCCATCTGCAGCATCAGAGTGGATTTCCCGATGCCTGGTTCACCCCCGATCAGGATCAACATACCGCTTACAATGCCTCCACCTAAAACCAGATCCAACTCTGGATTACCCGTTTGCAATCGTGCTTCTTCTTTGGTGCTTAGCTTCACGATCTTTTGAGCTTTAGGACGCGGACTGCCATCCGATCCTGCTGAAGCCTTACCAAGCACACGACTGCTTTCTTTCAGGGTTCCCCAACTTCCACAATTTGGGCATTTGCCGCTCCACTTGGTGGTCTCAAATCCACAATCTGCGCAAAAAAAACTCGCTGCCATCTGCTACTCCTCGTTTGTCGTTGATTATTAAAGCCATGATTTTCTTCTTTGCTCTGGGTGGCAAGGTTTATTTTAGATAATCAGCACGCAGCTACTCGATAATATCGCTGAACCTGTTCCCAGTGCCTAGCTTGCATATCTACTTGTTGCTCATTAGTTATCGTCACGATGCCGTTACCTTGTGGTCACAAAAGTAACGGCAAGGTAACCGCATCGTGACGGTAACTAAGGGGCTATGTTCTGGTGATTGATAAACAAAATATCTTGACTGATTTCTAATGAGATAAAACGATTACTATAACTGAATATCGATAAGGAGTTATTGATGAAATGGATTTCAATGGTGCTTCTGAGCTTGCTTTTGTGCACTGCTGTATATGCAGATAGCATGCAAGACCTGGCGGCAAATGCCACCGCCCATTACCTTGATACCCTGCTAATGGACACACTAACTTTGTTACAACAGGTTGCGCGAAGTCCGGAAAGCAAAAGTGCAGAGTGGGAAGCTATCTATCCTCAATTGGAAGCAATCTCCGATCGGCTTCCAGGAGTGTATTTCTTCGTACTTCCTGATGGAAATTACTACAGCGTCGAGAAGGGATTGACAAATCTCAATCTCAGTAACCGGGCTTATTTTGAGTCTCTGTTTGCTGGTAATGACGTGCTTGGTTTTGAGATCTATAGTCGCTCCACCGGTAAGAAATCAGCCTTGATGGCAACTCCGATCATGATCGGTGATAAAACAGTGGGCGCATTGGGAGCATCGGTGTATCTTGATGATCTGCATGCCCGGATCAATCAAAACTTGAAGATTCCGCAGGATTATACCTGGTTTGTGGTGAATAATCAAGGTCTCACCATGCTGGATCAGGATCAGGATTTCATCTTCATGAACGCCCTTACAGAAGGCACAGAATCGCTCACCGCAGCCATCACAATGGCTTTACAAGGGGAGCAAGGTGCCATTCAGTATGACTTGGGAAACAACCTTCGCAGAGGGGTATATAGCAGATTACCTTCCCTGGACTGGCGATTGATCCTGGTCGAGCGGGGCTTAATGGACAGCAAAAACAAGGAAGATATCTCCCTTAGCACCTTTAGCAGCGAATTGCAACAGAAGTTGAATGACCTGGATAAACAAGTAAGCAGCACGATCAGGGATACGAAACTGAACTGGAGCAAAGAATCGGATGTTCGCAGGTTGCTTGGTAAAGTGTTGGAAGAAGAACTTATGATCGTTGATGTAGCTTTTGTGGATGTTGCGGGAGTGATCAAATACATTGAGCCGGCTGAATATCGAAACTCTGAGACCAGAGACATCAGTGGACAATCCCATGTTCAATTACTGCGCAAGAAAATGAGCCCCATATTCAGTGATGGTTTCGAATCTGTGGAAGGACATACTGCGGTGAGCATCGCATATCCCGTCTTTGACGGCAAAAAGCTGATCGGCTCAGTCAGCCTGCTGATCAATCCCGCTATCATGATTGATACCATCCTGAAAGAAACGAATATTCCTCCAAGTCATGAACTTTGCATCATGCAGAGAGACGGCTTCATCATCTATGATCTGGACGAACGTGAAATCGGCAAAAACCTCTTTCAAGATCCGCTGTTTAAGGAATATGAGAGCCTGCTCAAGCTAGGGACGGAGATGGCGGCCAAAAACTCCGGTAATGGAGAATATGTATTTCAATCTGCCGGGCATCAGCAAAAAGTATTGAAGCGCTCAAGCTGGACTACGATCAAGCTGTATAATCAGGAATGGCGCGTGTTGATGGCTATGGAGATTTGATCGGGTTATTGCTGGTAACTATAAGTTGTTCGGGGCTGATCAGTGGATAAAGATTCCTACTGGTCATGCCCCTTTTCTCAACTGATGAGTTTCTATAAATAACCCATGAATTGTCGTCTCGAAAACAACAATTCCGCAAGGGAAGTCTTAAAATCCGGCATTCCCTTGCGGATTCAAATCCAGGGCTTCAAAGTTTAGTTTGAGATTCCCCGGTCGGCAGTCTTCACAAAGTCCACAAAGACTTTCTGCAGTGGGGTCAAATCCATGCTTTCCGCTTTGGCCAGAGCTTGTGAGGTGTTCAATTTCTCTCGGTAGAAGAGGTTGTAAACAGCTTTTATGCTGGCGATGTCTTCACTGGAAAAGCCTTTTCGCATCAGGCCTACGCTATTCAGACCCACTGTCAGGTAGGGATTTCCCTGCCCGCGGGAGAAAGGTACAATATCCTTTTTGACTGCAGATGCTCCGCCTACAAAGGCCTGGGTTCCAATATGTACAAACTGATGGACGGCTGTTACTCCACCGATGGTGGCATAATCATGCACGTGGACATGGCCGGCAAGCTGTACAACATTGGCGATGATGCAGTTGTTGCCAATCTGGCAGTTATGTGCGATGTGAACGTATTCCATCAGCAGGTTATTATCGCCTACTACGGTATCTTCTTCCATCTGATTGCTGCGGTTGATGGTGCAAAACTCACGGAAGGTGTTGTTTGAGCCAATCCTAAGGCGGGTGGGTTCTCCACTGAACTTCAAATCCTGAGGATCAGTGCCCAATACTGCATAGGAGAAGATTTTGTTACCATCACCGATACTGGTGTGTCCATCTAAAATCACATTATTGTGCAGGATGTTGTTATCGCCCAAGCTGACGTGTTCACCAATCACGCAGAAGGGGCCGATTTCGCAGTTGTCACCGATTCTGGCTCCATCATGGATACAAGCAGTGGGGTGGATCTTTGTCATACGTTCCTCTTTGTAATCATGGCCATGAAGTCTCCTTCTGCCACTTTTTCACCATTCACATAGGTATCGCCGTGCATTTTTGCCAGCGAGCGTTTCAGGGATATTACAGTAAGCTCATAGCGCAAGGTATCTCCGGGCATCACGGGTTTGCGGAACTTTACGTTGTCGATGGAGGCAAAATACGCTACATAGTCTTGCGGATTATCCAGTTGATTGAGCAGCATTATGCCACCAGCTTGTGCCATACCTTCAATGATAAGTACTCCAGGCATGATCGGATGTCCGGGAAAATGTCCCTGAAAGAAGGGCTCGTTGATTGTCACATTCTTCATGCCCACGATGGATTCACCGGGAACAAACTCCAGGATCTTATCGACCAGCAGGAAGGGGTAGCGATGCGGGATGATACGCATAATCGCATTGATATCAAAGACTGCTTCCTTGCTCCTGGTCTTTTGATAGATCATCTGCAGTTCTTGCTTCTTTTGAATCTGACGCAGCTTTTTGACCAATTCCACATTGGTCTTATGTCCGCTGCGGGCAGCCAGGATATGCCCTTTTATCGGCATGCCCAGTAGCGCAATATCACCCAGCAGGTCTGCTACTTTGTGGCGTACAAACTCGTTGTAATAACGTAGGGGATGGCTATTTAGAATCCCCTCGGAAGAAACAGTTACTTCCTTGTGATAACCAAAGATATCCTGCAGATGCTTGAGCTCGTCATCACTGATTCCGGGTTCGGCGATCACCAGAGCGTTCTCCAGTGAACCGCCTTTGATCAGTCCCATCTCCTTGAGTTGCAGTATCTCCTTGATAAAGCAAAAGGTGCGGGCTCCGGCAAATTCCTTTTCATAGACATCAATGCTGGGCAACCAGGTGTATTGCGTGCCCAGATAGGGATGCTTGTAATCAATCATGAAGGTAACCTTCAGCTCATTTGAAGGCACGATCACTACATCCACGTTATCTTCCGGGGCAGAAAAGCTGATTGGCCCTTCGATTTCGAAATAAACTCGTTCGCTATCCTGCTGCACCCTGCCTGCTTGCTTAAGGAGGTTGAAAAAGACGATGGGAGAGCCGTCTGCAACGGGCGCTTCAGGTCCGTCGATCTCAATGCGAATGTTATCCAGATTCAAGCCTTTGATGGCTGATAGCACATGCTCAATGGTGCCCACTGTGGCTCCGTTCACTCCGATGGTAGTGCCACGCGAGATATCCACCACGTGATCAATATCGGCTGGGATCTCTGGCCGATTGGGTAAATCCACCCGGATAAACACAATCCCCTCTTCTGCAGAAGCAGGTTTGAAGGTGATTGTGGAGATTTCTCCAGAATGTAAGCCAATGCCAGTATAGGACACCCGGCAACCGATGGTGTGTTTATATTCAGTCATGGGAATCTTCCTTAAGTCTTTTCTGATAATCGCGCAAGAGCTCAGGCAGATACTTTTGTGCCACGATTATCCGCTTCATGGAATTGGCGTCAATGGCAGGAGTGCCAAAATACTTGCCCCCTTCAGGGATGCTGGCGGCAATTCCGCTTTGAGCGCCAACCATGGCTTTGGAACCGATGCTGATGTGTCCTGCGGCACCCACCTGGCCGGCCAGATATACATAATCGCCAACGATGGTGCTGCCTGCCAGGCCAACCTGAGCGCAGAGGATGCTGTGTTCGCCTACAACGCAGTTATGCCCGATCTGAACCAGATTGTCGATCTTGGTGCCTTTGCCTATCTCAGTTGAGCCCAGAGTTGCACGGTCAATCGTGCTGTTAGCGCCGATTTCCACATCATCGCGGATCACCACATTGCCCACCTGAGGGATCTTTTGCTGTATGCCATCCAGTAAAAGATAGCCAAAGCCGTCCGCACCAATAACCACACCGCTGTGCAGAATGCACTTCTTTCCAATAACGCTATCCGGATAGATACATACCCGGGGATGCAAGACGCTCTCTGCGCCGATTGATGTATTGGCTTGAACTGAGCAGGATTCGGATATGATGACACCTTTTCCCAAGCTCACATTTGCCCCGATCACGCAGTATGCTCCAATGGATACTTCACCCTCAAAACGGGCACTGGGATCAACAATTGCTGTGGGATGGATGCTCCAGTTTTGCATCTTCTGCTCAAGACTCAGCCAGTATGATACCAGACGCATAAAGCTGAAATAGGGTGTATCCACAATCAGTTGTGGGCGGGCACCCAATCTCTCGCTGAATTGGCTGTTGGTAATGATTAAACCAGCAGGGCTTTCGGCTATTTGGGAGATCAAGCGTTCCTGCTCGCAAAATACTACGGAGCTTGGATTGGCCTCAATGGCTTCACAAACGTTGTCCAGTGTGACGTCATTTGCGCCCAGCCAGCTTCCGCCAGTGATAGCGATGATTTCCTGGGCTGATAGAGCTTTATGAAACTTCTTCATCTTCAGGGTTTAATGTCTTCGGGTTTCAGTGGGTCACCAAAGCCTTGAAAGCCATCTTTCATTTCTCCGAAGGGATCTGCAGGTGCCTCGGGTTTATCCATCTCTGGAGTAACCACATCGGTGGGTTTGATAGTATCCTTGTTCAGCTCCTGCAAAACCTGCTCGGTGATATCAATACTGGGAGTAGCATAGAGCACAACGCCCATGCTCACATCCAGGATCATTGTGTAATTCTCATCAGCAGCGATTTTCGTGATGATATCATGGATCTTCTTGGTGAGGGGATCGATCAATTCACGATAGCGCTGTTCCGCAGTGCCACCTTCGCCAAAGTACTGCTCCAAAAGTTGTCCGGCTTCGGCTTTCTTGGCATCTATCTTGCCTTGCATATCACGTTTGGTAGCTTCACTGACGGAGAGCTTACGGATTTCAAAATCACGCTCCATCTGTTGTATTTCGTCATCCAGTGCCCGAATCTGGTTTGTCCAGTTTTGACGGTCAAGTTGGAAGAGACGGCTGATTTCTGTGGCTTCGTTGCTATCGATCAGGATGCGGTCTGTATTCACATATCCCAGTTTCACATTCTGAGCTCCAAGACCCAGTATGCCGATCAGGATAAGAGTGACGATCAATAATTTCTTCATTAAATCTCCTTAGTTCTCAATCTTGAAGATGGGGTCGAGCATTTTTACTGCCCGAACATCATCAACCCTGCGAACAGGGGTGGTAAGCGGTGCTTCATGTAATAGTTCTGGATTTTCTTTGGCTTCCTGCGCAATTTCTATCATGGCCTCGGCAAAAGCATCCAGAGATTCAATACTCTCGGTTTCTGTAGGTTCGATCATCATTGCTTCGGGAATGATCAGTGGGAAATATATGGTTGGGGCATGAAAGCCTTTGTCCAAAAGTCTTTTGGCGATATCCAAAGTGGATACCCCATTCTCTTTCTTCTGCATAGTCCCATCTGCCACAAACTCATGCATACAGGGTTCGAGGTGTTGGATGTGGTAATAATCCTTGAGAATTGCCATCAGATAATTGGCATTGATGATGGCATTTTCACTAATCCTGCGCAGGCCTTTGGCTCCCAGCATTTTGATATAGATATAAGCGCGTACCAGCACGGCAAAATTGCCATAGAAGCCATGCACTTTGCCGATGGAAGTGCTTTCATTAGAATAATCAAGGTGATACACTCCGTCCTGCTTGGTAACCATTGGTACAGGGAGATAGGGGATCAGCTTCTCTGCCACACCGACAGGGCCAGCTCCGGGACCACCGCCGCCATGAGGAGTGGAGAAGGTCTTGTGCAGATTAAAGTGGATCACATCAAAGCCGATCTTGCCAGGTTGGACGATTCCCAACAGGGCATTGAGGTTTGCTCCGTCCATATAGATCAGGGCATCAACGCTGTGCAGGATTTCGGCAATCTGCTCAATCTGAGTTTCAAACAAACCCAGGGTATTGGGATTTGTGAGCATAAAGCCAGCAGTGTTCTCATCTACAATTTCTTTGAGGCGGGCAAGATCACAGCGGCCATCGGCGTCGGACTTCAGTTCCACAACATCAAAGCCCACCAGATTGCAGGAGGCAGGATTGGTGCCATGAGCGCTATCAGGAATGATGATCTTGGTCTTATGGGTGTTACCTTTGGCTTTGTGGTAAGCAGAGATGATCTTGATTCCGGTGAACTCCCCTTGCGCCCCAGCTACGGGTTGCAAAGTAACTTTGGCCATGCCGGAAATCTCAGCCAGATCTTCCTGTAATTCATACAGCAGTTCCAAAGCTCCCTGCAGAGTGCTTTCATGCTGATAGGGGTGCAGATTGGCAAAGCAGGTGTGGCGCACCAGACTCTCATGGATTTTGGGATTGTATTTCATGGTGCAACTGCCCAGGGGGTACAAGCCCTTTTCTATAAAGTGATTCTTGTGCGAAAGCTCAATATAGTGGCGCATAACATCCAATTCGCTCAATTCCGGAAGCCTGGCTGCATTTTTGCGCAGGTATTTTTCCGGGATCAAGCTTTCAAGAGCAGTATCAAACTCACGGGGAGGCAGGCATACGCCTTTACGGCCGGTGGATGAGTGTTCAAATATAGTCTTAGACATGACAAACCTCCTGCATAGCTTTTACAAAATCATCAATTTCAGATCTTCCCTTCTTTTCCGTTACGGCTATCATAAGTTGGTTTTCAGCGACTGCTACTCCGGCATAGATGGCTTGGGGCAGCATCTTTTCAATGATCATGGCTGCGGGCAGGGGAGTGTTGATTACAAACTCCTTGAAGAAGGGAGCATCAGGATAAGCCATGCTGATGCCCTTGATCTGGCAGAGCTCATTCGCCAGATAATGCGCATTCTGAGTTGACTGCAGGGCAGCTTCCTTGAGGCCTTCGCGTCCCATCAGACTCATATAGACTGTTGCAGCCAGAGTGCAGAGGGATTGATTGGAGCAGATGTTTGATGTGGCTTTTTCACGGCGGATATGCTGTTCACGAGCCTGCAGGGTCAGGGCATAGGCACGCTTGCCTTCCTTATCCAGAGTCCCACCTACGATGCGACCAGGCATTTGACGAGCCATATCCAGCTTGGTGGCAAAGAAACCAAAGAGTGGGCCACCCATGTACATGCTGTTTCCCAAAGCCTGACCTTCACCAACAACGATATCGGCATTGTATTCAGCCGGTGCTTTGAGGATCGCCAGAGAGATGGGATCCACACAGGCTATCAACAGACTCTTGGCCTGGCTGTGAGCAATTTCCGAGATCAGGTCTGCATCTTCGATATTGCCAAAATAGTTTGGGCTTTGCATCACCACGCTGCCGATGCTCTCATCCATTATGGCTTTCAGGGCAGTGCTGTCGATCACTCCGTCCCTGGCCGGCACCGTGAGCAGTTCAATACCTGCCCCTTCGGTGTAGGATTTGATTACTTTCACAAATTCCGGATGCAAGGTTGCGGGCAAGATCGCCTTTGTAAGTTTGTTCTTGCGCACTGCCATCAGAATGGCTTCTGCTACTGCACTGGCTGCGTCGTACATGGAGGCATTGGCAATCTCCATCCCGGTCAGCTCACAAATCATGGTCTGATATTCATAGATATATTGCAGTGTTCCCTGGCTCACTTCTGCCTGATATGGGGTATAGGCTGTGAAAAACTCCGGACGGGATACGATGCTATCCACAGCAGCAGGGATGAAGTGGTCATAAACACCAGCTCCCAGAAAGGAATTGGTGGATTGCGTACAGAGGTTTTTGCAGGTCTGGCTCTTGATCTTGTGGGTGATTTCGAGCTCAGACATTGCTTTATCAAGCTTAAGCTCGCCATCAAGCCTGAACTTCTCTGGAATAGCTTGAATCAAATCTTCAAACTTGCTGATTCCAATCCGGGCAAACATCTTTTGCCTATCTCTATCTGTATTAGATATATATGGCATTCTTGCTCCTTTTGTACTGTGTACAAAGAATAGTTTTTTGCCAGCTTAGCCAAAAGGGTGTTTATGTCAATGGAAATCTTGGATGCGCCCTGTGTCCATCCCAGTTGTCGTGGTCACGATGCGCTTACCTTATGGTGATGAAAGTAAGCGCAAGGTGACCGCATTGTGACGATAAGGAACGTGAGCCAATTCCCCTATGCTGATGTCCAAGTCTGGATGTTTCAGCAATCGGGTGGGTGAGAAGCTTACGTCCCAGCTTCTATGATCCTATTTCATCATCAGCATTTTCTTTGATACTGAGCTACCTGGAGTGGATAAACGGTATAGATAGACACCGCCGGCTACGATATTGCCATTTCGATCCCTGCCATCCCACATGATGCTGTGATCTCCCGAGGATTCCTCTTTATTGATCAACACCTTTATTAGTTGGCCTTTCAGGTTGTAAATATTCAGTTTAACCGGTCCCCCTTCGGGAATGCTGTAGGATATCGTTGTGCTGGGGTTGAAGGGATTCGGATAATTGGATAAAGCCACTAATGGAGGTTGGTGAGTAGGATCTTCAATCCCTGAAGGCGCATCCGGATCAAGAATGTGCATTCCGGCATAAGAGTTTGCCGTATAGAGCAGCCCGTTTCTTAGCTTCATGTCATAGGTGGCAAAATTTGTGGTGATCGTTTTGACTAATGCAGGTTGGGAGGGATCGCTGAGATCATAAATATAGATATTGTTCAAGTTATCGTCCGAAGCATACAAACGACCTCCCTCGATAAAGCAATACACCAGGTTACTGCCAGGCTGGGGAAGGATGCTTTCAAGTAAGAGTAGCGACGCGTAATTAATGATCTGATAGACCTCTAAACCTGCTCCACCGGAGACGATATAGGCATAGTTACCGAGGATGGCAATTGCGTTTGGCTCATCCGGCATATAGTTTTCCCCGGCGTATTGAGGAGAAGAAGGATTCGCCACATTGATAACTTTCACTTTGGGGAAGGCCACTGCTCGATCGATGATGTAAGCATGAGTTCCCCGGATCGCGATGGCATACGCTGAGACAATATCCGAATACGTTCCAAGCAAAGTGGGATTTGCCGAGTCGGCGATATTCAGAATGCTGAGTCCTTCAAATTGATCAAGGACGTAGGCTCTGGTTCCCACCACAGCTGACGAAATCGGACCATCCATGCCAGAATATGATCCCAAGGGCTGGGGATTAGCCGGATCCGTGATATCGAGGATGTCATAACTGCCAAATTGATTGGCAATATAGGCCTTATTATTAAGTACCTGAATCCCATAAGCACCCATATCAGGATAATCTGCCTGCAAGACTGGTAATGAGGGCTCGCTTATATCCAATACCTTCAGCCCTTCCCACGAGTTAATCATATACAAACTATTGGTTCCCAGGGCAAGTGAATTGTAACAATCCCCCTCATTGTAATATGAACCGATAACGTTGGGAGAGGGTAGAGGGTCTGATACATTGACAATCTGGAGCCCGGCATTGCCGCATACATAGGCAAGGGTTCCCTGAAGTGCAACGTGATATGCAAAACCAGGTGTATCGCAAGTTCCGATCTCAAGCGGGTTGGCAGGATTGGATATATCCACCATCAGGATGCCATTTAGTTCATTTGCCAAACACGCTGTTGATCCCTGGATGCTGACATCCATAATCGCTCGTCCCGGATTGAATACTCCCAATTGGTTGGGCTGGTTTGGGTTCGAGATATCCCAGATCAACATTCCGGCGTAGCGTGCTGCAATATAGGCAATGTTTCCATCCACGGTGATCCCTGTTGCCAGATTGCTGGTATTGTATGTGTATCTGATCATGGGGTTTGAAGGATCCGAAACATCTATGATCTTGATACTGGAATTGCCGTAACCATCACTACCGCCACTGATGAACATCAGATTCCCGGCAAGAGTGATGTAGCTCGGAAGCATGGGTGCCTGGTCAGAATAAACGGTTTGCGGATTAGCGGGTTCTGTGATGTCGATAACTTGCATCGTATCATCACTGAAGAACGCATATAAGTAGGGTTCTGCTACATCAAACTTTAAAATCTGCGCTGGTATTGCTATCTCTGCCACAAGTACGGGCTGAAGGGGATCTGAGACATCGACAACTTTGAGGCTCTGATATTCTGAGACGTAAGCAAGAGTGTCTTTAATGACTGCTCTGCCATGATAGAGTTCACTCACAACGTCTAATAGCTGCGGATTGCCGATATCGGAGATGTCCGCAATCATGAGTTCCCAGTTACACGGTAGAAAAGCATAATCATCAACCACGGTGATTGATTGAGGGTTGACATCATTGATTGCTCCCTCGATCCGATACAACGCATGGATTGAGAACACAGACATTAGTAAAACAACAAGTAACGAAAATCTTTTCACGATTCCTCCACCTAAATTATCTTTGAAGTACAATAAAATTGCGCTTGAATGAGGTCAAGCAAAAAATTGATAATCTCGCTGGACAACGAAAAGGGCAATAAGCAACATGGAGACCAGTCCATCAATATCATGGTGATACTATCAATCAAAACAAAGAGTTGACAGCTCTGACCCATGTTTACTTATGGTATTATGATCAATAAACGTAAAGCATAAGCAACAAGGAGATTCCAATGATGCAAAAAGCTTTGTTTCCTGGGCAGTATTTACAGGGGGCAGGAGCGTTGTATGAGCTTCCCCTGCTGGTGAAAAAGTATGGCAGCAAGGCATTGATGCTGGCCTCACCATCTGTGATCAAGGCTATACTGCCTGGCATGAGCAAGGAATTTGCTTCGGAACTGCTTGTGATTGAGCAGTTTGGGGGAGAATGCTCACAGCCAGAGCTCTCAAGAATCTTTAAGCAGGTCAGGAGTTCAGATATCGATGTCATGATCGGCATGGGCGGGGGTAAAACCATTGATACGGCAAAGATAGTGGCGGATTGGGCGGGGATTCCTGTGATTGTGGTTCCCACGATTGCCTCCACTGATGCGCCTTGTAGTGGCTGTGCCGTCACCTACAGTCCAGAAGGTGTGTTTGAAACTGTGCTATATCAAAAGCGGAATCCAGCGGTGGTTTTGGTGGATCTGAACATCATCGCTGCAGCGCCTGTCCGATTCCTGATCTCAGGCATGGGTGACGCTCTGGCAACCTGGTTTGAAGCGCGATCCTGCGAATGCACAAAATCTTTGAACGAATG
>JALNYD010000358.1 GCA_023230025.1 Candidatus Cloacimonadota bacterium
AGAAACAAGCTTTAAAAAAATAGAATGGCTACTGTAAGGACCAGAGAGGAACTCTAGTCTTTACAGCTGGAGGTTCGATGATATTCTTAACTGACGGAGTTAGGAAGCCGGTGGCCGAGTGTCAGTTTTTGTAAGGATTGGATGCAGTCCGAGACCTTGACTAAAAAAATATTCCAAACCGGTCATCGAAGTCTATCGTAGGGCATGTCGTGGAGGCAGTTGCCTCCCGATATGACCCTGTAAATAAAAATGATGGATCACGATCCGTGTCCATACAGCCTTCCAGCTCTGAATATCCACAAGGAGGTGCTGCCATGCCGAAGAACATGCAGTACGAACGGGCATTCGGGTTGGATCTCTCGAAGAAGACCTTCCACGGATGCATGCTGGACGGACCCGATCTGGGGAACCGTCATTTCTTCACCGGGGAGATGGGACCGCAGGGCAAAGCCAAGCTTGCAGGCAGGCTTTGCAAGGGGGACTTGGTTCTGATGGAGGCGGGGACCGCATCGTTCTCGCTGGCGAGGTTCTTGTTGGAGAACACCGAGTCAGAGGTGGTGGTGCTCAATCCCGCCAAGCTCTACAACATTTTCAACAGCACCCTCAAGACCGATAAGGCGGATAGCGAGAAAATCGCCAAAATCGCCAGAACCATGCCCAGGGATGAATGGCCCACAGTCTCGATCCCGACCAGAGAGGAGCAAGCTGAACGGTCTGTTGTCTCTCTTGAGGTATTCCTTGCCCAGGAGATCACGATGCTGGTCAACCGACTGTATGCCCTGTTCAATTCGATGGGGCATCCATTCGTCAAGAAGTCTGACCTGAAGACAGAAGAGGCAAGGCTTTCCTTGGCGAACCGGCTGCTGTGTGAGGACTCCCTTGCAATCGAGCAGGCAATAATACTTTCCGACCAGATTGGCCATGTGACCGAGCAATTGGAACAATGCAAGCAGAGGTTGAGAGATATCTGCCTATCACACCCAAAAGAGGCGCTATCTCTGCTCTCGATTCCCGGAATCGGCCTGATGACGGCCGCCTCCCAAATTGCATTCCTAGGCGACGGTTCCAGATTCGACTCCCCCGACAGTTATGTGAACTATGTCGGACTCTCCGAAAGGAGATTCGATTCAGGAACAAAAGTAAGCAAGGGCCATATCTCCCACATGGGCAACAAATGCATCAGAAGGAACATTATCCAGGCGGCCTGGGTTGCTTCAACAACGTCAAGTACCAACCCGCTTTCTGAAAGATACGAGCATTTGAGATTGAGGGGCAAGAGCAAACCGGTTGCTGCAGTCGCGGTAGCAAAGAAGATGATCCAGTTGAGCTACATCCTGGTGAAAAGCAATGGAATCTATGAGTTCACCAAGCAACAAGGTCTTGCAGCCTTCCGAAGAAGACTGAGATGCCACAAGCTTGTAGAATTGCTGGATTATCTACCTGAGCCAATCAGGATGGAGATGGAGGAGATTGATCGAAACAAAAGGAAAGAGGCAGCTGCAACTACCTCTCGACAAAAGAAACTTGCATAATCTTTGTGACTAAAGTATAGCACTGTTCTCGGAATCTGCAAGCCATCGGCTTGAGGCTTTGGTGTGCCTCCAGAAGTGCTCTAGAATATGGCAGAAAGGGAAAAGTACAGTTCCTTGCATTTAGGGCTTGACAACAGTAGCCAAATAAAAAACTGGATTCGACCTCACCGCAATGCATACTGGTGCATCCCAAGCAGAGAAGACGCAGAATTCGTAGCCCGGATGGAAGACGTCCTTGATGTGTATGAGCTCCCGTACAACCCGAGAAGACCTGTGGTCTGCATGGACGAGAAGCCATACCAGCTGCTTGACGAGGCAAGAGATGTGCTGCCGATGAAGCCGGGAAGCGACAAGAAAACGGATTCGGAATACATCCGCAACGGCACTTGCAGCATCTTTGCGTTTGTAGAACCTCTTGGTGGAAATCATCACTGTGACGCGAAAGACCAACGGACAGCTGTTGATTGGGCGCACCAGATCAAGGTTCTTGTTGATGACATCTACCCGGAAGTTGATGTCGTCATCCTGGTGATGGACAACCTCAACACCCATGCCCCGTCATCCTTGTACAAGGCCTTCCCCCCTGAGGAGGCAAGAAGGATACTCAGGAAACTGGAACTACATTATACGCCGAAGCACGGGAGCTGGCTCAACATGGCTGAGATTGAGCTGAATGTGATGACCCGGCAGTGTTTGTCCCGCCGTCTCGGCAGCCTTGAGGAAGTAGTGACAGAACTCGCCTGCTGGGAAATGGAGAGAAAGCAGCTGAAAGCAACAATCAAATGGCAGTTCACCACTAAGGATGCACGGGTGAAGCTCAGATCCCTATACCCCATAGTCAGGACGGAATCAGGGTATGCATCTGTTAAAACTTAAATATCATTGGGACAGTACACTAGTCATGTCGCTCTTTGGATTGCGTAGTCTGTTACGATATCATGATATATAATTGCCGGGATCGTACAGGATTATCCCCATGATTACATAAAGATTACAGGCTCTGAGTATCCTTCACAAAAAGAAGCGAAAGACCCCCTGGTTGCAGGGGGCCTCGTTCGTGATCACCTTGGTGATCAGAGGGTGACTTTCTTGTGCGTCTCTGCGGATTTGATCTCGGCGAGGGCGGTCTTCAGCGATTGCATCGCCGCCTCGGCGGTCACGACCGTCGGGGCCTTGCGCGTGGCCACATTGCCGACGAACGAGCGCCGTTCGAAGAAGTAGCCATCCCGTCCATCGAGTTCAGGATACACCTTCCCTTCGCCCGGGATGAAGAGCGTCAGCGGCTTCGGCTGCGTGGTGTCGAGATTGATCACCGCCTTCTCCATCACGATCA
>JALNYD010000359.1 GCA_023230025.1 Candidatus Cloacimonadota bacterium
CGCAAGAAATCCTGACCTCGCTCCATCTCGCTTTTAATCAAAGCCCTCAGGGCATTGGTCTGTCCATTATCTTGCAAGAGCATGGCCGCATGTACCTTGTCCAGAGTAGTGACCATGATCGGTTGAGCATCTTCAGATCCAGAAAGCTTCACTTTTTTGCCCTTGATCTTAGGTAGAGGTTTGGACTCGTACTCTTCGAAGATATCACGCTGTTCTTTGACGTCAAACGTTGCATCGACCCGCGAAACCTTATCGCTGCCAAATAGTGTATCTGCCCTTTCCCAGACCGGAATCAAACGCACACTACCTTTATCAATGTCGATGATTCGTTTATCCCATTTACTTAGATCTATTCCCAGGGGTTGCGCAAAGCGCCTGGCAACGTCATAGACCAATGAGAATCCAGCCTTTACTTTCACCTTTTTTAGGCTGTCTTCTTCATCGCCTAAATCATCATCCTCTACTTCTGAAGAGGAAGCTCCCTTGATATCAGTCGATTGGAGAGTCCACAAGAACAATGCAGTGAGCCTGGCATCTTCTTCCAAAGCTCCTGTGGCACCATTACGCGCAAGGGACTCTGCGGAACCAAGGATTTGTTCTAAAGCGATCCTGCCTACTACTTCCCACACCTTCTCCAAATACACTGCAATGCTTATTTCGTTACCTTCTGCAGTCTCCACTTTTCGATAGCGACTATAGATTTCCAAAGCAGGTCCTATACAGGAAAAGACTAAGTCTGCCCCCCTTATTCCCTCTGCTTCCAAGCGGTCTATCCACTTGCCAACCTTATCAGGAAGTTCTTGAAGTACCTGAGACCACTCTCCAACTCCAGCATCTTCAGGACGGGGACGGCAAACAAGGTGAATACTAGATAGAAGCATGGCTTTTTTTACACCTCCCTGAGATGCCCCAACCTTGCTTTCCATTTCTGTTTTTATAGGCCATGAACCTGTGATAATCAAACCAGCATTTATCAATCCATTTAGTAGAGCTTCCCAACCTTCAGTAGTTTTATGAGCAAAGACTACAGAGAGAACTCCATCAGGTTTTAAGACTCGTTGAGAATCGGAAAATGCCAAGCCAACTTGAACTTCAAAAAAGGATTTACCCTTAGGTTCTCCCTTAAAAAACCTTGTTTCATCTTGCACAATTTCGTTCTCTTTGGGAGTGAGGGAATTAGCAGCGTCATAAGGATCTTTTAGTAGCTTATGATTTGGTATTAGTCTTTTGAGCCATACAAAGAAAAAATCGGATAGATCGGAATAAGGAATGGCATCGTAGTATGGTGGGTCAGTGAAAACCAGATCAGCTGTTTCATCCGATAATGGAGAATGACGTGCGTCGGACTGCGTAACTTGACCACTATAATACTCGTTGGTCGAGATAAAACTAATAATCCTATCCAAGGCTTTTCTAAAATCACCAGTTGAAGATGCGAATATGTTCGCTTCTGAAAAATCCCATACTATCGGCATGGCTTGTCTACCAAAAGAATCCATTAACGATTCACCTGATGGTTTCCACCTACATAGGTTGTTGTTTTGCATACTTGTCTTGCTGATGCTAAACGCAATCAATTCAATGATGGAAGAGTTTAACCCCCTTGATAGTGTCACAAGGCTATGCATAGTTAGAAGTTGCCTTTGAGTAAAGAGGTGTCGAAATTTTAAAATCCCATACTTTTGCACAGAGAATGCTCTGCCAGCACCAGAACCGCCTCCTGCTGGTGTTGGCTCGTCTGGGAAAGGACATAAACCTTGTTTACCTTTTGACTCCCATTCTGCCAGTATTCGTGCTACATCTTGCGAAGCGGCTAAGATAGGAAGATAATCAGCATCAGACGTCAAACGATATTTACGTCCCGGAATATCTTCCTTGGTTAGCACAACAGCTAGCATCCTTGCTCCACCTATCCTTTTGCCATTTTGATCAAAGATCACATCGGCACCACCATTTTGATTGGCTAGCTGAGATCGGACCCGATCAGGAGGAAGAACCGATCCACAGCAAAGGCAAGTAGCTTTAGCGCGCGCCACTGTAGGTCCGTGCACTTCGTTATCCTTTTTTGGCTCAAAGATTTCAAAATCAACGGATGGGGCATCACCATCCATTCGCTTAACTATTGGCTTCAAAGCTACTTTCTTTTTTGCCTTATTGCATAGCCAGAAACTGCGCATTAGAGGGATTTCTGCTCCGCAGTCGGGAGATTCACAGCGTACGGTTCTTGCCCAGATATAGGCAACCGGTTTTGAGCCGTCAGGATCATCGGGATAGTAATGCTTAAGCTCTTCTTTTGCCTGTTTGATGATTCTGTCTCCAGCGGCCTTCAGTTCATCTATCAACTCAGGACCGCTTTTGGGGATGTCTTCAAGCATTACCTTCAGGATAAGGCAGGCAACAGGATTAAGATCACTGGCAAAAGCATCGCAGCCAATTCTGAGTGCTTCCAAAGGTATGCTGCCTCCTCCGGCAAAGGGATCTACCACCAAAGGTGTTTCCTCCGGATGGGCTGCTTTGATCAAAGCCCTGCTCAGTTCCAGGTAATTCTTTTTATGAGCATTAACCCAATTAGCAAAATCAGCTATGAAATGCAGCAACTTACGTTGCAGATCATAATCAGAGCTACCCACAGGTCCGGTAACATAAGGAAGTAGTTTCCTGGCTTGTTCTTTGAAGGCACCGGGGCAGTAGGGATCACAAGGATCAGGTAGTAATAGAGCCATGAGCATGGCCCGGCTCGATGCAAGAGGACGCCTTGCCCACCACAGATGCAAAGTGCTGGGGTGTCCATGATGGATAGACTTTTCTCGGACAGCGTGTTTGGAGACTTCCGCAATCGGAAAATCTACTTCTGC
>JALNYD010000049.1 GCA_023230025.1 Candidatus Cloacimonadota bacterium
GGGAGTGTATATCCCAGCTCATGGTATAGTAAAACGAGCTTAGGAAATCTGTCAAGCTTGAATTTAATCTCTGCGCAAAACATTTTGAATTATGGACAATTGCAGATCATCCCCGCTGTCTTCGATGAGCAAAACTGCCGCTATCATTACAGACCAGAAAGCACCGCCAAAGGGCTCTAAAAGCTAACAGCGAATTTTCAGCTTAGTGTGCGGTAGACGCCTGCATGAAGTGCAACTAAATAAACTTAGCAGTCTATTGTGGTGACTGCTAAGTTTTACTTGACAACCACAACTCTCTCGCTTATCTTGTTTTCAGTTCAAAGGAGGTAAGCCATGAATACCCAACGCTTAACCATAAAATCACAAGAACTGATCTCCGCCATGCAAGCCTTGGCCACGGAGCACGGACATCAGGAAATCCGCGATCTGCACCTGCTTAAGGCAATGCATGCACAACCGGAATCCCTGTTACACCCTCTTTTAGCCAAGTTGGAAATCACCCCCAGTGAGCTTTCCGATAAGCTGGATCAGGTACTGCAAAAGCTGCCCCGGGTGCAGGGAGCTCAGGGTTATCTGGCGCAGGAGATTCTGGATATCCTGCATGCAGCAGAACAAGAAGCTGATCGCCTGGGCGATGACTACATCAGCGGTGAGCACATCCTGCTGGGAACACTCACCAAAGGTAGAGAAGCCGCCACCATTCTGAAATCTCTGGGGCTTACCCACGACAGATTGCTGCAGGCTCTCAAAGAAGTGCGGGGCAATCAGCGAGTTAATGATCAAAATCCCGAAGCAAAGTATCAGGCTTTGGATAAGTATGCACGCAATCTTACGCGTTTGGCACGTACTGAGAAACTGGATCCCGTTATTGGCCGTGATGAGGAAATCCGGCGCACCATGCAGATTCTTTCCCGGCGCCGCAAGAATAATCCCATCCTGATTGGGGAGCCGGGAGTGGGTAAGACCGCTATTGCTGAAGGTTTGGCCAAACGTATTGTCGATCGGGATGTTCCAGAAAACCTCCTTGATAAAGATCTATTGGAATTGGATATGGCAGCCCTGGTGGCAGGAGCAAAGTTCCGGGGCGAATTTGAAGAGCGCCTGAAGGCTGTATTGTCGGAAGTAGAGAAATCCGAGGGCAAGATCATCCTGTTTATAGATGAGATTCACACTGTGGTAGGCGCAGGATCAGCAGAGGGCTCCGTGGATGCCTCAAATATGCTGAAGCCGGCTCTGGCAAGGGGTTCTCTGCATTGCATTGGCGCCACCACCATCGATGAATATCGTAAATATATTGAAAAGGATGCCGCTCTGGAGCGCAGATTCCAGCCCATCCTGGTGGCAGAACCCTCTCTGGAAGATAGCATTTCCATCCTGCGAGGGATCAAGGAAAAATACGAAGTGCATCATGGCGTGCAGATCACGGATAATGCGATCGTTGCAGCAGTAACGCTTTCTGAGCGTTATATCTCGGATCGCTTTTTGCCTGATAAGGCCATTGATCTGATTGATGAAGCCTGTTCCCGCCTGCGGCTGGAGATAGATTCCATGCCTCAGGAACTGGATGAGATCGAACGGCGGCTCAGGCAACTGGAGATAGAACGGTTATCATTGAACAAAGAAACCGATAAGCTTTCTCTGGGGCGGCTGGATAAGGTTAAAGAGGAGATTGCCCAGATCAGCGAAAACCGTAATCGGCTACGTCTGCAATGGCAACAGGAAAAACAGGAACTGGAAGAAATCCGCACTCTGAAAGCAGAAATTGACCAGCTTAAAAGCACGGCCGATAAAGCAGAACGGGCGGGTGATTATGAGAAAACCGCCCAGATCCGCTATGGTTCCCTGGTGGAAAAACAAAAAGAACTTGAGCGCCTGCGCCAGAAGGATAAACAGCAGGCACCAGCCCTGCTCAAGGAACAAGTGGATGAGGAACTGGTGGCCGAAGTGGTCTCCAAGTGGACTGGAATCCCGGTATCCAAACTTGCAGAAAGCGAGATGAAGAAGCTCCTGAATCTGGAAGATGTATTGGCTCAGCGGGTGATCGGGCAGAAGGAGGGAATCATAGCGCTGGCTAATGCAATCCGGCGTAGCAGGAGCGGACTCTCTGATGAGAAACGTCCCATCGGCAGCTTTATCTTTCTGGGGCCCACCGGAGTGGGCAAAACTGAACTGGCGAAAAGCCTGGCCAGCTATCTCTTTGATACTGACAAAGCGTTACTGCGCCTGGATATGAGTGAGTTTATGGAGCGTCATTCGGTAGCCCGTTTGATTGGTGCCCCTCCCGGCTATGTAGGCTATGAAGAGGGGGGTTACCTCACTGAAGCCGTGCGCCGAAGACCCTATAGCGTGATCCTTTTTGATGAGATTGAGAAGGCACATGCCGATGTCTTCAACCTGCTTTTACAGATTCTGGATGAGGGTAGATTGACTGATGGTAAAGGGCGCACTGTGGATTTCCGCCACAGTGTGATCATCCTTACCTCAAATATTGGTAGCCAGGAGATCTTTGCCCATCATGGTGATCTGGAGGAGCTAAGACCGCATCTGATGAAGGTTTTACAGGGTTATTTCCGGCCAGAGTTCCTGAACCGTCTGGATGATATCATCATCTTCCACCGCCTGGATCAGGAGCAGATCAAAGCCATCGTGCGTTTGCAACTAAAGCTAATGGCAGAGCGTATGGCCAAAAGGGATCTGCAGCTGGAGTTTAGCGAAGCTTTGGTCGAGTTTGTAGCCAAAGCCGGCTTTGATCCCCAGTTTGGCGCACGCCCGCTCAAACGGGTGATCCAGCGTGAGATTGAGGATACTCTGGCAAAAGCATTGCTGGCAGGAGATATCAATAGCTCCGAAGCAATCAGGATTGACTATTCAGATCACGTACTTATCATGAACTGATAACAGCTATATAGCAAAAGGGCTGCGCAATGCAGCCCTTATCTGATATAAACAACTATCGCGGATGAATGCGATCCGTCACATGGCAATTTGCAATCCAGACTCTTGAGCCGGGAGGGATTGGGCAGGGATCATCAACTCCTCCGGGAACTGTCCCTGATCTGACAAGGCTTTTGAATACCAGTTCCCAGAAAAGTTCTGCACCGTATTCCAGGCCAGTTCCTGGATCAGACCTGCAGTCATTACATCCATTGCAGGTGGATAATAACTATTTCCGTAGGGATTGATGTTCCATATTTTTGCCAGCATGATGCATGCCACCAGATAGGTACCCTGCAATGATGGATGGCTGTTATCGCTATCATAGAGATTCAGCGTGGGGTAAAGAGTGGAGGCATAGTGAAAGCCGTCACCTGCTGGGACTACCAGAGCATCCAGGCAAGCTCCCAGATAGTTGTAGGCCTCACTGATGGGATTGTACATTTCAGGATAATTCTGCCGCGCCCAGGTCATATACAATCCCGTGAGCGCTCCACTCTGGCTGATGATATTGTGTAAAGCTGTTGCGGCACTGTAAAACGCATCCGGATCGTTCATGGGACGAGTGCTCTGTTCCTGTAAAATCACCAAATCCCAATCACCGTGTTCAATCTCATAGATACCAGCAGTGTTTTGAAGATGCTCTTCCAGAGTAGCTCCACCAAGGGTAATTGATGCCACATCCACATCCCACGAGGGAGCCGCAGCGGCAAGAAGCTGTTCCAAATGTGCATCCACTCCGCCATTGTAATAGGTATAGCTATTGCCCACCAGCAGCACTTTCCTGCAGTTCTCATAGGGCAGCCCCCAGGTTACCTGAATATCCAAAGCACCTGGAACAAACTGCAAGGTGATATAAACCGTGGTCGTCTGAGCAGGTTCCACGGTGCCGGTACCCTGACCCGTCGCAATAAGAGTGTCTCCGTCATAGACCAGAACGTCAATAGCATAAGTTCCCGGCTCCAGATCTATGAAAGTACCGGATGCAATATTGCCGGAAATGCTTAGATACGTCTCAGCGCTGAAATCACCTTTCTGAATTGTCACCCTCACCTGGCTGACATTGAAGCCCTGATTCAGGGCAGGTTCCAGATTCATCCGGATTGGCATTTCACCTGTGTCTACTGGAGAAGTAGTGGATTTGGAGCATGCCGTAAGAATCAGGCATAGCACCAGAATCAAGAGCAATACTGCTCTTTTCATAAAGCCTCCTAAGAGTTGATGATAATTAACGTTTATGCCAGGAAATCTATGCATGCCAGCTTCCTGTGCCACGATGAAACCCATTCCACCGATGCAGTCTGATTCGTCAATAACTAAACTCTAAACCAGAGAATATGATTTATCCGTAGTGGATATCGGCACCTGGCACAACCAAAAAAGGGCTGCGCAGGGCAGCCCTTTATGTTCTTACATGATGCTTAACGCATAGCTTATTTCATCATGATCATTTTGCGAGTTGAGCTGTATTTGCCGGCATTCATCTTGTAGAAGTAAACGCCGCTGGATACAGGTTGGTTGTTGTTATCAGTACCCTTCCAGATCACGCTGTGTTCGCCGGCTGCTTTGTTGTCGCTTAGCAGGGTTTTCACAAGCTGACCCTTGAGGTTGTAGATGTCGATGGAAACGGGACCAGCTTCTTTGACGCTGAAGCGGATGGTGGTTTCCGGATTGAAGGGATTGGGATAATTACCCTTGAGTTCTGTAATAGCTATTGGTGCAGTGGGTTCATCGTTGGAAACGCTGCCGCCATTTGTGTGAACAGCAAAGTTATCCACGTAGAACACAAAGGCATCATTGGATACGCAACGGATGGTGATAAACACGCTTTGTCCATCATAGGCAGAGAGGTCATACATATACTCTGTCCAGTTTATGGGAGCTTCCACATAGTCCGGACCGGTAAGATACTGGAATCCCTGCGGGATGATGGACGCCATAGTGCTGATGCCAACGCGGAAGCGTTCCAGACCATAGTTTGCAGTATGGCTCTTGGCATAGAACTTCAAGGCACTATTGGTACCCAGAGTAATTCTGGGAGTGATCAGCCAGTCATTGTTGGGAGGTGTGGTTGCGGCAAAGCTTGCTGCCATCTTGTTACCTTCATAGGCTGGCATGTCGGTAATGGGAGGAACGGTTGAGGCAGGGTTGAATATGATGTAAGCCATGGGGCTTCCGCTATTGGGGAATTGAATATTTTCGAAGCCATAAGTAGCTTGCAGATCCTGATCCAAGAGAGTCCAGGGCGCAAAGAGAATGGTGAAATCATCATAATCTTCAAAGCTATCCTCAAACAGAACTGGGGCAAGCTGCAGATCAACTGTCACACCCACGGTGGCGGGTTCAGATTCACCTTCGTGATACACGGCAGAAACACCATATACATATTGGCCATTAGGAAGGTCAAGATCCTGGTAGGTAGTAACTTCTGGGTTGCTGATATTGGCGATCTCAGCGCCATCGCGATACACTTTGTAACCAGTGAGGGCACGATTGCGGGAGGGTTCAAAGCGATTAACCGCCAAAGTACCGGTGGGAGTGCTCTTGGGAGTTTCCACGATGGTCTTTGGAGTGATGGCTTTCATGGTGGCACCATCGGCTACAAAGCCCTGGATCGACCAGTTGAAGACAAGATCGGCATTCAACTGACTAAGAGTGGTCCAACCATCGAAGTTCATCATATTGCCTTTTCCTTCGATCTGTGGGCCTTCATCGCAGCCAGCGGGGTATCCACCCTGAGTGTTCACTCCATAACCAATCCACAATCTATCGGAGGGAACTGGAATGGGAGTTGACAGGATGTGCAGATTCCATTCGTTAAGAACGAAATTGCTATGTTCTGCGCTATAAACCAGGGTACCAGGAGCAGCAGCAGTACCGCCAGTCCACACCTTTACAGTGTATACGCAGGCTTGATGGGCTGGCACGAACTTGATCTGAGCGATTGAACCGCCCTGATACTCGGCCAGATCAGTAGCATCAAACATATGTGCTACATCAAACTCAGCCGCGCTATTAGTTCCAATGCTATTGCCCAGGGTCTCAACATTGCACCAGGTGATCCATTCGCCGGTAAGCGGAGGAACGGGGTTACTCCAATTCAGGGTAACATCGTTTCCTTCCACAGTCGCGGCAAGATCAAGCGGAGAAAGAATGTTGGCGATGGTTACGGCAACAGGACCAGCAGGCTCGGATTCACCGCTGTCATAATTAGCGGTAACGGTGTAGGTATAGTTGCCGATTTCCAGATCCATATCATCATAGACCACGGTGGCAGCACTATTAATGGTTTGAATCAGGTTTCCATCGCGATAGACCTTGTAGCCCAGCAAATCACGGGTTTGAGTATAAGTTGGATTGGCTGGTACAGGAGTGCCGGTGGTGCGGGCAATTGTGGTATGGCTACCGGTCGATGCCACGGGAGCATCCATGCGAACAGGAATTGCACCAACGGATACATCATCAACCAGGAAGATAAAGGCGTCACTGGAAACGCACTGAATCCCGATGCGGATATCCTGACCGGCATAGGCAGCCAGATCGTAGCTATAGAGGGTCCAATCCACAGGGGCTGAAACATAGCTGGTGCCGCTGATAATAGTGAAATCAGCGGGGGCTGTACCACCGGTAGACACGCCTACCTTGAAGCGTTCCAGACCGTATTGAGCAGTGTAGGATTTTGCCCAGAAGTTGAAGAAGGCCCCAGCTTCAATATTGATCAGAGGAGTAATCATCCAATCATTATTGGGAGGGGTTGTGCTAGCGAAACAGGCAGCCATTTTGGCACCTGAATGAGCGGACAGATCTGTTATTGCCGGAGTGGTTGCGCTGGGATTAAAGATCATAAAAGCCTGGGCTGCATAGGCATTAGCCCAGCTGTAATCTTGCATGCCATAAGTGGCTGATTGATCTACGTCCACAAGAACCCAGGGATCAAAAGTGATAGCAAAATCCTGGTAATCTTCAAAACCATCATTGAATCCATCAGGCGGAGGGGGAGTATCACCAGGGGCAGTCCAGCTAAGATGCACATCATTGCCGTTTACAGTGGCGGCAAGGTCGGTGGGAGGATTCAGAACTTCGGTTACTTCATTGATGCTGAAGCTATCGACATAAAGATAGAACTGATCCTCTTCGCTGTGACCGTGGAAACCAAAATAAACTGTTTCAGAAGTGGTGATGGGTACCAGGATTTCTGCCATCTGATATGCGGGATTGGTGATGTTGGCATTGATCCAGACCTGTTCAGTCATGGCTGCTACGTTTGGAGAGCTGCCCATATAGAGAGCAAGCTTTTCCGGATAGGAAGCGCTGTTGGAACGATAATAGAATTGAACTCTATAGAAGTAATCAGCAGTTACCTGCATTGGAGGCGTGATCAACCAGTCATCCATGGCAAGATCGGTGTTATAACGGATGCGCATGGCATTGGGAGCAGTATTGGCACTGGCATCAGCATTTGATTCCCAAGAATAAGCATCGCCATTTGCATTGACCGTAGTCCAGCCCATAGGTAAGGCTGGGGGAGTAACATCATCAAAGTTCTGAGTGTAAGGATATACCGTTATGGTGGGATCAGCCCAGGTAGTGAAAGACCACACGGGGCAACCAGTAGCATCGCCATCGGCATTGAAGGGCACGATCTGCCAGTAGTAATCAGTGTTGTAGCTCAAGGGAGCTGCTGGTATATACGTAGTTGCGGTTACTACTGTACCATTGGCGATATTGGTGGGGGGATTGTTGGTTCCCAAATATACTTTGTATCCTGTAGGAGCACCACCACCGGTGATCCAACTTAGAGCAGTACCGGGGTTTACGGCACTGGCCTGATGTGCAGGCTGGGGATTCTGAGCAGGCATTGGGGGATTACCCTGTTGTACTGGGGTAAAGGTAAAAGTGAGCCCCAGAGGAGGATACACAGTATTGTTTATTCTGCAACTGTTGTTATTGGCTGTGCCAGCTTCTGTGGCAGTCCAATCCGAGGTGGTTGTGCGGTTGTTGAAATCAGTGTTGTCAGCTCCGCGCATCCCCACCTGGACTGTCTGAGCAGTGCTGATCAACGAGACAGTTACATTGCCATAACAGAAGATAACTTCGTTTGTACCTTCGTGTAATTGGATTTGGAAATTGATGATATCACCGCTTGCAGCAGTTGGAACGCGGCGGAAGTTCTTCCATTGCACGGTAAATACACGCTCTGGAGCAGTTCCGCTAAGCAGATACATAATTTGACCATCAGTCTGCGCAATGATATCGCGGCTTAGAGCAGCTACCAAATTGTTTGTGCCCGCGGAAGCACTGATGGGTAGGTTTTGGGTAATAACCTCGTTACCCATGGCTAAAAATCCGTTTTCAGCCACACTGATGCTTGTGTAGGTAACGTTATCATAAACAAAATCGAATCCTAAAGCAATGGCGTTGTAGGTGGGATTTGTAACACCAGGCTCCGGGTTGGGTAAAACGGTTCCATCAGTGATTTCCGTGTAGGTGCCTACAGTGCTGGTAAAAGTGTATTCACTTACCAATGCCCAGCTACTAATGGCAAACACTGTGAAAATCAGCATAAGGAACAATGTGTTCAGCTTTGTTTGCATGTTATCTCCTTATAAATGTTGTTCAAGGTTACTAGATACTAATGGCAGCCTCAAGGGACAAAACCAACCAGTATAGACTAAGAATCAAGATGTTATCCTTTATGTCAAGCAAAACTTATTCCTCAAGCATTAGATTTTTGAAGCTGTTGATATTAATCTCACTCTCAGAAGTCTTCAAATAACTCACTGCCACCTGATCTCCGGGATTTGTGAGAGGCAGATAGCTGCTCAGATTGCTGGTGGCCACAAAGATTAGCCCAGGCGCGTTGTGCAGGGAAAAATAATAGAAGGAACGTCCGTCCTTGATATCACTGGAGATTCTGTTAATACTGCCCTGAAGCTCCTGTTTCTCGATGGAACCATTCGGCAGAGAGCCTATATTTGCTGAAGCCAAAGTCATCTGATAGTTTTCACGAGCGCTTTTCACACTTTCGCCCACTCCCACCAGGGAGAAATCCTTGACCGATACAAAGCAATACATCTTTACCAATCCAGCAGCGTCTTTGAGAGTCATAAAGTAAGTAGGGATATCATTCAGGTTGACCAGGATGGGGAAGGTAGCATAGTATTTGAATTGTTGAACCTTTCCCTGGGCAGAGCGCATCGCGGCATATTCCGTGGCTCCCGATATGCGGTAGAGTGCTGTCTTTTTGGAGCGTGTATCTGCCAGTACAAAGCCAACTGTCCCTTCATCAGAGCCCACGCTGGACATACCAGTGTAAAAGTAACTGTGGCCATCATCACCATAAATGACATTGTAGCCTTCAGTGGTGGTCAGCATGTCACGTTTACCAAACATGGTGTTCCAGAAGCCACGCACATACTTTCCCCACCAGTTAAGCTGGGGGATCACAAAATATGAAGGTTGCACCCTGTCCACCCAACTGGGAATTAAACTGTCATCAAAGCCATTTTCGGTATTGATCAACGGATAGTATTTGATCTCCCCAGTGCCGGCATGGATGGTTGCCAGTCCCAGCGCTTGCGGGGCAGAAACGCCAATCTGGTGATTGAAAACCGTAATCGTCCAGTAGGGTTGTCCAGAATCATCAAGCTCAAATGTATCTCCCGCCATGGCGATGCCTGTATAACCATTAAGATAGAGATGCCGCTTTAGATCTTGATTGAAATAGGCATTGCTTTGATATTTCAATTTGATAGCTGCGCCGTTGATTTCCCGAACAAAAGTGATATCCTGAGAGTTGGTTGCAGATACCATGATGTATCCGGGAGTACCATTGTCGCGATTCGTAAGCCACTTGAAAAAGCCGCTGTGTAATAGCGGTACCACCCAGTACAGTTTCCCATTGACCATTTGAATGGTGGGGGTTCCCAGATTAACGCGGCTGCCCAGGGCAAAATCCTCACCCAACTTTTTCTCAGCCAGAGAAGTGGCAAAGGCCTGATCAATGATGGGCACCTGGTTCATATTGATGGGTGAGACCAGGGAGCTAAAATCACTGCTATTGATATCACCGATCATGTTTCGATAGCTTTTAGCGTGGAACAATCCTGAGGAGGCCAGGGGCAGCAGAATAAGGAGGGCAAGCAAGATTGAGTATATCCAGAGCAAGATCTTGTTCAGCTTTCTGATTCCCCACATCGGGGCCAGGATCACCATCAACAGTGGAATCCAGGTGATGAATCTCCAGTTCAGGACAGGAAGTGCGAAGTATAAAATCAATGCCAGCAGTATGAGGCTGGCAAGAATCGCCTGATAAAGCTTCAGGGATACTCCCTGTAGATTGATTTTTATCTGTTGGGAGGGTGTTTGTTTTCCAATGGAAGCTGTATGCAACATCTTAACTCCTTTAATTTGAACTTGATTTAGACATCATGGCATATTTCATTTTTCTGTCAATGTTTTTCACAGAGGCGAGAGCTTTTCCCTGACTTTCTTGATACTTGCACAAGGAGATTCAGATATCATGGGTCAGGAAGGAACAAAAAAGCCCGCTCCTGGGAAGGGGAGCGGGCACAGCGTATGAGTTCAAGGCGAACTAGTTAATGACAATCTCCTGCTTGGGAGTGGGTTCTTTTTTGGGAACTGAAAGGGTCAGAACCCCATCTTCCATCTTGGCGGAAATCTTGTTGATATCTGCATTTTCCGGAAGCATCAGGTTGCGGCGGTAGCTACCGCTGTAGCGTTCACAGCGATACACCGTACCTTTGGTCTCTTCTTTCTTTTCGTCGCATACAGCTTCAATCATCAGCTGATTGTCATGCACAGAGATTTTGACGTTTTCCTTTTTGAATCCGGGCAGATTTGCCTGAATGCTAAACTCTTTATCGTGTTCAGTGATATCCATTGCCATAGCCCGGAAATTATCATCAGCACTCTCTTCTTCAAAATTGTTCTTGAAGAACTCGTCGAACAGTGAGAGCATGCTGCTCATGGGTCTGATGTCGTTCATTCTACGATAGGGTACGAGTTTCATGGTAACCTCCATAATTATGTATTCTGAGGATATAATAAGCGAAACAGGCGGAGGCGCAAACAAAAAATTAGCAGCCCCATATAGAGACTGCTAAATACGTAAAAGCGGGATACTATCTACTTGCTTAACAGCATCTTGCGCGTCTGCACAAAATCTGCAGTTTCCAGACGGTAGAGATAAATCCCACTGCTCATAGCATTGCCATGGTCATCTTTGCCATCCCAGGTAAGTGTCATTTGGTTTCCCCAGGCTTTACCGCTATAGAGTTGCCTGATCAATTGTCCTCTGGTGTTAAAGACCTTCAGATTCAGCATTTGCTGGGGTTCCTTCAGGCTGAAACTGATCTGAGTATGCGGATTGAAGGGGTTGGGATGGTTCTGATGCAGAGAATTCTTCACAACAGGCAGCAATTCGTCTTCATTAGCAACAAAAGCTCCTGTTGAGAACCTGCGGGATGGAGTGAAATTACTGCTGCTGAAGCTATTTACTGCAGCTACTCTCCAATAGTATTGGGTGCTTTGCTCCAGGTTAGAGCTTTCGAAGAAGCCTGAGGGGATATCAAGGGCATCTTCAGCCAGGTTAATGAAATAAGGATCAGTAGCGATTTGCAGGTGGTAACTTTCGGCGAGATAGCTTGGACTCCAGGTGAACTGCGTATTGCTGGGGAGGTTACTGGCGAAATTGCCAGGGCTGATTAAGACAGGTGTTGCAGGGCTTTCCGAAATGTCTCCGGTAGTAAACTGCAGGGTTGGAGTAAACTCACTGGCGCCTATTTCTCCGATGCTGGCAACTCTCCAATAATAGGTGGAATGTGGATCAAGACCGCTGGCCTGATATTGGGACTGAGGGTGATCGACCAGAGAAAGCAGGCTGGGCTCAAAATCCTGATTATCTGCCATTTGCAGATAGTATCCGGTAGCTCCGTTGACATCCTGCCAGTCCAAAAGTGGATTGGTAGGCACATCATTGGCCAAATCCGCTGGAAAGATGGTTTGGGGCAAATCCAGACTACCGATGATATTGAAGGGCTGGAGATTCTCGTCGAAATGACCATTACTACCAAGGGTTATCCGGATATAGCAATTCTCTGAATCCAAATTGGGAATGTCACTCCAGGTATATGCACCGGAGTTTTGAGCGCCTTCAACGATCAGAACCCAGTTCTGCCCACCATCCATGCTATAATGGATATTCACTGTACCCTGGTTGGATTTGTGTTTCCAACGGATTTGTTTGTTGGTTCCAGAAAACCAGGTCTCGCCTCCGATGGGCTCGATGAGCTGAACATCAGAGATGCGGACAGTAAAGCTAATAGTATCGCCGGCAAAGCCCACGTTGTACACGTTCAAGCCTCCAGCGGCATTATTGCCCAGGAATCCGCTGGGAACGGTGGATTCATTGATTTGGGTGCGATTTTGCTGAGCTGAGAAATGCGCCATGCTCAGCAGTCCATTAGTGGTTGTATTGTTTGAACCACGTCTGTAAATGTAGAGCTCATCGGGAGGTCCGGAAGCGTTTCCTTCTTCCCGGGTATCCAGGCGATAGACCAGCAATCCCTGTCCAGGAAGGGTATCATCATAGATACCGTGTGGTTTTCGGTATTCCAGGATGTAGGATTGGGAGGAATTCCAGGAATTTATACGATAGATATTGTTGGTGGAAGAAGAAGCCACAGGATGCAGGGTGTATGTTCCCGATTCTGTAATCAGCGGTGGTTCTGGCAGCCACTGGCCATAGCGATATTTCATCCAGGCACTCATGTGTTGAGGAGGATTGGAATTGCTGGCCATGAGGTCCCAGGATCCGATGGGAGTAATGGTGGTATCATCATAGCGGTACAAATCTGGAGCTCCCAAAGAGTGAAACATCTCGTGGGAGAGCACACTGGCACCGCTTGACGAAAGCGAGTTTTCCAACTGGAAATTGAAATCCCACACTTGAGCTCCGTTGATTAAAGCATCGGCTCCATAAAGAGTCCAGCGATGCGGCCACAGCAGATCTGCCCAGCCATCGGGAGAA
>JALNYD010000360.1 GCA_023230025.1 Candidatus Cloacimonadota bacterium
TCACCCCTACTTCAGCACTATATCACCCCATAATCTCCGCATGCCACGGGGGTATTATGGGGTGATCTAGTGCTGAACATAGCGTGAACCCGGGAGCAAGACTCCGGTAGCTCTGGGATCGTACACTGGATCCGGGTTACTTCGTCAGCAGGATTTTGCGGCTAATGGATTGATTGCCCGAACGTAAGCGCAAAAAATAGACACCGGAAGCCACCGAAGCACCGCGCAGGTCTTTTGCTTGCCAGGCAATCAGATATCTACCCTTGGATTTATACTCATTCACCAGCGTATTGACCAACTGTCCTCTGGCATTGTATATGCTGAGCGCTACATCACCATCTGTGGGAACACTATAGCTGATCGTGGTGCTGGGATTGAAGGGATTGGGATAGTTGCAAAGCCCGAAAACTGGTTGCAGGATGTCTTCATTTGAAGTAACCGTGATTGCAAGCGAGGCTGGCAGGGATTCACCCGCTACATATTCGGCAGTAATCTCAAACAGGTAGTTACCCGGCTCTATACTATCGAAAATCCAGAATGGCTCCATCGTGGTACCCAGAACTTGACCATCCAAATAGACAAGGTAATGCAGAAAGGGGGATGTGCTGCCTTCAGCAGGAGCTTCCCAATGTATAAATAAGGTCTCATTATACTCATAGGCAGGATTTTGGGGAGGATTCAGGCTATCTGCAGAATACTTTTGATTGCGATAGTATTTTAAGGTGCCATCATAATCCCCCCGAACCAAATCCAGATCGCCGTCGTGATCCAGATCAACCAGGGCCGGAGCGGCATTCTGATCTGTGGCAATCCCGGCAAAAATGCTGTTGTTTGGCACCCAGTTCCCCTCTTCATAAAGATAGCAATGCAGATCTCCCCACATGTCTCCTGCCACGAAATCAAGATCGCCATCATCGTCCAGATCCCCAAAACTGGGAGATGCATTTGAGCTTACATCGATATTACCAAAGAATCCATTCTGCAGCTCCCAATCTGGTGTAACTGCAGAGCCTGTATTGGCATAATAGAACAGATTCCCGGCTTCGTTACCCACTACCAGATCCAGATCGCCATCCCTGTCCATATCCACCAACCGGGGGCAGGCCCAGCCTCCAACATTAACCGTCGCCAAAGATGGAGTATGATGCACCAGGGCTGTGCCATTATTGCGATACAAATACAGGTTACCGCTCAAATCACCCACAATCACATCTACATTTGAATCTGCATTGATATCCCCCGCTGTTACCGAGAGATAGATGCTATGATCGATTGGAGCAAAGTAAGCGCTGTTTTCGCTCCAGGCGGGATCATATAAGGTGCCAGTGTTTTCGAAATAATTGACATCACCCATTTGAGTGCCGATCAGCATATCCAAATCCCCATCAAGGTCAAAATCAATGAAGAAAGGGCTGCTGGCTCCGCCCACATCGATGGTACCGCCAAAGAGCGTGGTGTTCTCCTGCCAGAGTGGAGCTTCAGAAGTGCCGGTGTTGAAATAGCAGCGCAAGGGACCATCGGCAGTGCCATGTAACAGATCATCAAGCCCATCATTATTGATATCCGCCAGATCCCCGGAGTTCCAGTAACTATCCATACCCAATCCGGCAAACAAGCTGCTGTTGTCCTGCCAGTCCGCTACAGCAGCCGTGCCAAGGTTTTGCAGATATACAAAGCCATGGATGTCTCTGCCAATCAGGATATCAAAATCATCATCACGATCAAAATCACAAAACACGGGATAGGCATAAAGACCTACATCTGTGAGCTGACTGGAACTCGCTTCGCTAAACTGAGGAGCAGTTGCAGAACCTGTATTGAGATATAGCTTCACCGCACCGCTTTCACTGAAACCCACAATCATATCCAGATCGCCATCTGCATCGATATCAGCAAGATCAGGAACCGGATAGTTGCCATCATTGAGACTGGAGAAAAGGCCTGGTACTTCTGTAAAAGTGAGCTCGGGATTTCCAGCAAAGAAATGCAATCCCGAATAACCCCCGGTGATCAAATCCAGAACACCATCGCCATTGAGATCAGCATTAACGGCCATTTCGGAGGCCAGATAATCGATGGTAGCCAGATAATCTGTACCGACCTGGTAAACTGGAGCATCAGCTCCTCCGGTATTCGCGATGAAAAGTGGGGCGCGGTTAGTATTACCGAGCCAAAAATCGAAATCACCATCCCCATCCAGATCATTGAACCGAGGCTGGGAAAAGGTCATGCTGGGGATTCCGGAAGGATTGAAAATCGCGTTGTCCATCTCCCAGGGCTGGGCGTACAACGCGCCAAGAGTGATACTGATAAAAACAAATAAGCTTAGAAAGCGCATGGCATACTCCTAATGTCCAATAATCTGTCCAGCGCCCCTGGCATGGGTGTATCCAGAGATCAAGGCAACCAACACAATCCATCCCGTCAAACTCTGCCAAAGGCTTTGCTGCAACATCTACGGAAACATGGTATCACGTCAAGCATTTTTCTTATGCACTCAGGATAGGCAAAACGAAGAAATGGGGTTCGGATACAAAGAGTCAGTGAAATCTGCAATGTTGATGTGTATTAGCCTGGCTATGCTTTAGCGCTTGAGGTTGACATAGGGCCCCATCCCGATATAAAATACCGGACTCCATCTGCTTGACCTATCCCCGGTACTGTGTTCTGCGCCATATTGCAAGGTTATATTCCAGTTCATCCCTCTAAATTGGAGATCAATGTGCCCCATCAGGGCATTGCGTTGGATCCGGTTTAGCGGTTGTTCCAGGTAATAGATATAGCTCCAAGCATACCCTCCGCCTCCCATGATGTCGCTTTCCACCCAATCCACTGCGGC
>JALNYD010000361.1 GCA_023230025.1 Candidatus Cloacimonadota bacterium
CAATGGATATATCTTTTTGCCCGTGAATATCAATGCCTCCGGCACGAATGTCTGGACGGCTTCGCCAGAACTCACCTTCACGGATACTTATTCGGTGAAGCAAGTTTTGCAGACCAAGGATGGCAATCTGATTATGAATCTAAAAGGCTATCAGAAACAGAGCTTTTATCAAGTGAACAATTCCGGCGATCCGGTAGGCCCGCAACCTATGTTTGATAACGATGCCCCGATTCCTGTCCATGCCCGCATGATAAAAGCCTCAAATGGCAATATCATGCTCTATACGGATCAGTATTACTACGCACCCAGTTTGGGTCTGCAGATGCTCGATGAGAATAATGCACCTATCTTCAGCACCCTCAAGGAAATCCCCTTTTCCGGAGCCTCCCATATCATCACGGCGCAAAGCGTCGCTGACGGAGGGTTTTATCTGAGCTATCAATACCCGGTATCCGATATTCAAGACCAACATACCATCAAGACCTATCGCCTGGATGCAAACCTTGATCAATATTGGACTTTCGGAGCCGTGGATACCATCCTTAACGGTGATCAGTTTTCCTCGATGACGCTTGCTACGGATGCGGCTGATAACCTTTTGATTACGGCTTTGATCACCGATGATTATTACAACGATGCCCAGATCATGCTTGAAAAACTGGATGGAAATGGGAACCTGGTCTTTCAGCATATGGTTGTGAGCACGCAAAACCGATTGAAATACCACCCCCGGCTTGCGGTGCAGAATAACAACACCATGCTAATTTGGCAAGAATACGATGAAACATATTGTAAGATGAAACGGCAGATTTTTGACGGCCAGGGTAATGAGCTTTTGGTCGGGAATGGCGAGGTATTCAGCTCCAGACTTGCCGGTTCTGCCGAGTTAACCGGCGTTTACCAGCTTGGGAATAGAAGCATCAGCATCTGGGGTGACAACCGCAGCTCCCGAAGCAAGATCTATTACCAGATTCTGGATGATCAGATGAACCCCATTCTGCCCATCAATGGCAAAGAGTTTAACGCAGGCAGCTCATACATCAGTATCACGAAGCTGGCAGTTTCAAATCACAACACTCTTGCTATGGCTTATTACTTGTATGAAGCAGAAGATTATCAACTTTATTATCAGGAAATCGATGCTAATGGCGAGCTGGTCTATCCCGGAGGCGGCATCTATATTTCGGATGCGAACACCGGTTACCTCTATGCCGATATTGGCTTTGATGGCGAAGATGTATATCTGTATTGGAGAGCCAACACCAATAATCCGTATCTGACCCAGAAGGTTATGGGCCAAAAGCTCCATGAAGGATCCATACAATGGGAAAGTGGTGGCCGTGACCTGTTTTCTCACGCCTATCTGGGACAATTTGTCGCTCAAGACCGTTTTTTAGCGTTTACCGCAAGTGATGTAGAGTCTGGTGATCATCAAGTGCGGGCGCTGCGCTTCAATCCGGAAGGACAGATTGAAGAAGGCTGGGGACCGAACGGAATCTTGCTGTTCACTCCGGATGCAGAGCATCAGAGCCCTCAGATTCAAAGTGTGGAAAGATTGGCTGATGCCTACTATTGCTTTTGCAGTCTCAGAAGTCCTGCCCATACGATCTACGCTCAGAGGGTAGATCAGCAGGGTAATCTGCTTTGGGATAACGGCGGACTCCAAATCGGTAATCCCGCAGCTTATGGCAATATTATCGTTTCCATGCAAGTGAGCGACCACATCACCATGCTGATCCAACAGGAGCTCGTAAGCGCTTATCTGCACAAAATCGATAGCAATGGTAATCTGCAATTTGGCTCAACAGGTCTGCTAATGCCAGGCAACGGTTCTTCGCACAGGGGAGCCCGATTGGTGGAACATGATAATGGATCATACTCCTTTTTCTGGACTGATTATAGCGGCCCGATGGATTTGGTAAATTATGCCGCTATCAATCCCTCTGGCACTGTGCAAGTGATTCAGAATATCACCAGCGGGAACATAAGCTGCATCTTTGCATCTGTCTCTGAGGATCAGGCCTCGCTATACTGGAACCAGTATCATAACGATGATCTTACCTTTGACGAATATCCCCCGATCAGTATATTCTCCACATCATTGCCAGAACCCGTTGCCATTACTGACCCCGTTGCCGGGCAGACGCCAATGCTTCAACTCACCCAGAATGCTCCCAATCCGTTTAGAACCACTACAAACATCAGCTACAAACTGGGCGAGGAGGCTCCTGTGGAACTGCAAATCTTTAACATCAAAGGTCAATTGGTTCACCAGCAATATATCCCCGCCAAAGCTGCCGGAGCACATAATATTGAATGGAACGGCAGAGATTCCCGTGGGAACAGATGCGCTGGAGGTGTGTATTTTTACAAGGTTAAATCCGGCCGCTTTAGCGCTGGTAAGAAAATGATCCTGCTGCGTTAGGGTCACAACATAATTTCCACCTGTTCATTACCCAAAGCCTGATTTCCGGCTTTGGGTTTTTTTGGTCCCAGATAATCCACATTGGATAGGCGATCCATGCCTTTACCGGCATGATCACCAGCATATACTTCCGAGATTTCGCAGCAGCTAATACAGTTTCCGATTTGAAATGACATGATCTTGCCGGGGCATGGAGCGGTGCCCCATACAATATTGAAGACCGTTGCACACGGCTGCAGAGCTTGTGTGACATAGCGTTTTGAGTCCCATCGGGGACGTGAGTTTAGATAGAAACGTTCGCTGTACAGTCATCCGAGTCCCATCGGGACGGCAGTTTAGATAGAAACGTGCGCCGTACAGTCATCTTAGTCCCATCGGGACGGCAGTTTAGATAGAAA